>JBDIAG010000684.1:0-2787 GCA_039812305.1 Actinomycetales bacterium
CGCGCCCGCCGGGGTGACGATCACGCCCGCCGGCGCCCGCCGGGCGACCATTCGCTCCGCGGCCACGCCCCTCGGCACGGTGCCGGCCGGCGGCGGCACCAACTTCCAGGTGCGCGCCTCCCTCACCTCGACACCGGGTGACTCGGCCACCTCGGGCAATGTCCTGTTCGTCACCGTCAATACGGTCACGATGACTGCGAACCCGGCGCACGGGCCGGTGCCGATCGCCGGTGGGGGCAATCAGGCACCGCCGGCCGGCGTCCTCGACCCGAACCGGGACGGACTGGTCGGCAACACCGGCGCGGTCGTCACCGTGACCGCCCCCGCTGGTCGCCCGGTCACCCTCTCGCTGCCCACCGCGGCCGGTGCGACGGTGGCCGGGACGGTCGTCACCCCGTCCACCGGAACCGGCCGGATCCGCGTCCGGGCCCGCGACGACGCCACCGGCACGATCAACGAGCTCGCGAGCCGGATCGACTCGATGCCGACCAAGGTGACCGGTCTGGGCCCGGCGGCCGCACCGGGGGTGCCCGGCGTTTACGGATCGGTGAATCCGATCCGCTTCGGGCAGACCGACTCGGCCGCCGTCAGCGTCCGCGTGATCGGGGAGACGATCACCGCCGGCGGCTCGGACGCCTTCGGCCTCACCCCGGCGGTCAATGCCGGGGTAGGCGGTCCGAATCCGGCGCCGCTGGGAGCGCTGTCCGCGCCGGCGAACGGCTGGCGGGACCAGCTCCTCACCGGCCAGGCGAATGTCGACATCAACCGGTTCGTCGGCAAGAACGCACCGGGTGGCGCGCTGCCCGCGGTCTGGCAGCTGCGGCAGGGTTTTCACGCCTTCTCCTGGAGCGGCGTCCGGGCGCCGGTCGAGTTCGACAACGGTCTGCACATCCGCTCCCTGATCCGGGTGGGCAACAACTTCTTCTTCCGGACCGAGCACCGCTTCCCGGGGGCGTCGGTGGTGGCACCGCTCGATCCGTACGCCGCGGCCAACCCGCTGATCACGTTCACCGGCATCGCCGGCGTCGCCAACGCCCCGGCGGCCGCGGGCGGGATCGCCGCCGACGGGGTCGCCACCGGCAACGTCACCACCGTCTCCAGCGTCGCCGGCCGCAACGTCATCTGGAGCGTCGTCTCCGGACCGATCGCCCTCCCGAACGCCCCGACCCCGGTGGCCACGCCGATCGTCGTCCGGGCCGGGCTGGTGCCGGGCAACTTCGAGGTCAAGGTCGTCGACCAGGCCTTGCCGAATCGGGAGGGCCTGGGCCGGGTGCGGATCGTGCCGGTGAACCTCACCGGTCTGGCGGCGGCTCCGTCGCCGGTTCCCGCCGGCACGAACAGCACGAATCTCGCCCTGAACGCGGCCCCGGGCGGACGCACGATCGCCTGGAGTGTCGACGCGGCCGCGGCCGGCGCCGGGGTCACCGTGGTCGGCGTGGCCGCGGCGGCCCCGGTGGCGACCACCGCGGTCCTCACCCGTCCGGCCGGATTCACCGGGACGGTGACCGTCACGGCGGTCGACAACGTGCTCGCGAACAAGCGGGCGACCCTGCGGGTGCGCTTCCTGTGACGACCGGTGGGGTGCCGGTCGCCGGCCGCCGGCTGGCGATGGCCTGCCGTCCCGAGTCGGAGGAGCTGCTGGCCGGCGGGCCGGTCTGGCTGGCCGCCGAACTGCGGCTCATCGAAGGGGAGCCGATCGGTCTCGTGGCCGGGTCGTCGCGGGCGAGCGGGCGCAGCACCGAGTACCGCTGCGAGGCCGACGGCCTGCGCGACCCGTTCGCCGACGCGGTCGAGATCGGCGGCGTCGAGACGACCCGGCGACTCAGCTCGGCCGAGCCGGTGCGGGAGGAGTTGCTGCTCAACCAGTTCCTCACCCTGGAGGATCTGCTCACCCGCGTGCCCGAGGGGGCGACGGCGCGGGTGGACGTGCGCTGCCGTCGCCGCCTCCTCGTGGACCCGCCGGAGTCGTCGGGCGAACCACCGGGGGAGCCGGCCGAGGCGGTCGACGAGATCGCCGTGACCCTGCGCCGTGACGACGCGCGCGTGCGCGAGGACTATCTGGCGACGGCCCGGACGATCCTGGCCGGGGTCGTCGACACCGTGCGGAACCGGCTTCTCATCGAGTTGACCTGCGCGCGTAGCCCACTGGCCGGCGATGCCTGGCAGCTGCTGACGTCGCACCCGGATCCGGTCGTGGCCGGGCGCGCGCGCCAGATGCTGCCGTGACCGCTGTGGCACCCTGGGACGGTGATCGTGCTCGGCGTCGACCCAGGGCTGACCCGCTGCGGCCTCGGCGTGGTCGAGTCGCTGCCGGGCCGGCGGGCCCGGATGCTGCACGTCGACGTCGTGCGCACACCCGCCACCGACGATCTGGCCGACCGTCTGTTCGCCATCCATGGTGAGGTGGAGCGGGTGCTGGCGGCCTACCGGCCGGACGTCCTGGCCGTCGAGCGGGTGTTCAGCCAGGCGAATCTGACCTCGGTGATGGGCACGGCGCAGGCCAGCGGCGTGGTCGTGCTGGCCGGGGCGAGAGCGGGCATTCCGGTGGTCTCCCACACGCCGACCGAGGTGAAGGCGGCGGTGACGGGATCGGGCGCGGCCGGAAAGGCCCAGGTCACCTCGATGGTGACGCGGATCCTGTCGCTGCCGGATCCGCCCAGGCCGGCGGACGCGGCCGACGCCCTCGCGCTGGCCATCTGCCATGCCTGGCGAGGCAGCGCGGCCGCGCGCGTCGCCGCCGCACTGACCCCCGGAGGTATGCCGTGATCGCCAGCATCACCGGAACCA
>JBDIAG010000685.1:0-2782 GCA_039812305.1 Actinomycetales bacterium
CGACGTGATGGCGAAGACCGCGCAGGGCGCCGGGCTGCCGGAAGGCCTGAGCCTGACCGAATGGTCCGCGCACATCGAGGTGCTGGGCTCGGTGCGCAGCACCCTCGATCTGATGCTCCCGCAGGTGTACGAGCAGGTCAGCGAGGAGATGGTGGTGGCCACCGCGTCCTCCACCTGGCGCGCCAGCCACGGGGTCACCATGTCGATGCTCGAACGGCGGCGCTGGAAGCGGGAGGCGTCCGCCCTGGTGCGGCCCGGGCTGATGGCCGCCGACCTGCACGAGAGCCTCAAGCGGGCGCGGTTGGAGAAGGATCTGTGGGCCCGCCTGGGCGGGCGCGCGGTGCCGACGGTTCCGCCCACGATCGACGAGGCCGGCCAGGCGTGCGAACGGGTGCGGGCGGGGCTGGAGAAGCTCGAGCCGGTGCTGGCCGGGTCCGCGGTCGGCGGGGAGCTGGCCGACCTGTCGATCGACGAACTGACCGAGCGCCTGCGACGGCTGTCCGAGGCCGGCGAGGATCTGACCGACCTGCCGCGCCGGGCGGAGATCACCGAAGAGCTGGATCGACTCGGGCTGACGGAGCTGGTCGGGCATCTGCGTCGGGTCGGGGCGCGTCGCGGCGACGTCGCGGTCGCCCTGGAGACGGCCTGGCTGCGGGGGGTGCTGGCGGCGATGCCGAGCCGGGCCACGGCGGCTGCGCTGCCGCAGGCGCCCGGTGCGCAGCGCCTCGGTGAGACCCTGACGACCTCGACGGCGGTCGGGCTGGCGCAGCTCGACCCCGGCGAGAGCTACGACCTGGTGGTACTTGTCGGAGCCCACCGGATCGGTCTGGCGGAGGCCGTCCTCGCGCTGTCCCGGGGGCGCCAGAGCGTGCTGATCGGCGACCCGGCCGGGCCACCACCCTTGCAGCTCGATCTGGGCGAGGACGCCCAGGCATCCGGGCGGGTGTCCGTGCTGACCGGTACGGCCGGCCGGCTGCGGACTCTCCGGCTGGACCGCGTGCACCGTCAGCCGTCGATCCTGGCCGGGCTGACGGCGACGATGGGTGAGCCGGAGTCGGTACCGGTGGATTGGTGCGTGGCCTCTGCCGACGGTCAGGAGCTCGGCCTGGTGCACGTACCGGGTGGCACCGTGGGCGCCGGAGAGGAAGGGGAGACCATCCCGGCCCAGGAGGTCGAGGCGGTGGTCGCCCTCATCGCCGAGCATGTGCGCTCGTTGCCCGGGGAGTCGCTGGGGATCCTCACCGTGGGCCGCGGGATGGCCCAGCGCGTGGCCGACGCGCTCAGGGCGGCGCTGCGTCGATCGCCCGACCTGGCGGGCTGGCTCACCAACGGCGCCCCCGAGCCCTTCGCCGTGACCGACCTCGCCCACGCCGACCACATCGTCCGCGATCACGTCGTGCTGGCCCTCGGCCTGGCCCGGGATTCCCACGGCCGGTTCGAGCATCGCTTCGGCACGCTCGACACCAACGCCGGGGCACAGCTGCTGACCCTGGGTGTGGGGCGGGCCAGGCGCCGGCTCAGTGTGGTGTCGTCGCTGTGGGCGGCGGATCTCGACGAGGCGCAGCTGCAGACCGCCGGTGGCCGGCGGGTGGCCCGTCTGCTGGGGGCGGCCGAGCAGGCGTCGTCGTCCGAAGCCGATGCGGCGGATGCGCGCGAGGTGGATCCGGTGCTTACTGCCCTGGTGGCCGAACTGCGCGGCAAGGGTGCCCAGGTGCGGGTTCCGGGCGATCCGCAGGTCGAGCCGGATCTCGCGGTGACGGCCGGCGAGAGGCGGATCGGCGTGCTGTGGGACGGCGATCCCCGGCACGGGTACCGCAGTGAGCTGGGCGAGGCGTTGACGCGCTTCGGCTGGAGTCTGCGACGGGTGCGGGCCGAGCAGGTCGCCGCCGATCCGGCTCGCGCGGCGGCGGACGTGCTGCGGTAGAGATGCCCTAGTCATGGTGCAATTCCGGCCGCATTGGCGGCAGTTGCTGGGGCAGGAAGTGATCACCGAGCCCTTGCCGGTGATCAACCGGCTGAAGAACACTCCGTACCGCAATCCGCGGCGCGGCGGGCGGGCGGACGACGACGTCCGGTACGCGCTCGAGTTGGTCGCGGACATCGGTGCGGCCCTGCTGCGGGCGGGCTCGGGCACCGCCGAGGTGAACACGAGCATGCTCGCCTGTTGCGTGGCGGTCGGCCTGGACGAAGATCACCTGTGGACCGACCTGACCTTCGGGACGATGATGATCTCGTACTCGCGTCCCGGCGAATGGCCGTTGACGATGCTGCGCGTCGCCCGGTTCCCCGGGCGGGATTACACCCGGTTGACCGAGCTGCACGACCTGGTGGCGCAGATGGCCGCGGGCCGGCTGGATCTCTCGCAGGCCCGGCTTCGGCTGGAGGCCATCCACATGTCGCCGCGCCCCTACAAGCGGGGCTGGGTGACCGTCTCCTGGGGCGTGCTCTCGGCGCTCGTCGTCATCGCGCTCGGTGGCAACCTCGTCGTGGCCGGCATCGGGTTCCTGGTGACCTGCCTCGTCGACCGGGTCGGGCGCTGGGCCGGCAAGCGCGGGTGGCCACCCTTCTTCGTCACGTTCATCGGCGCGGTGATCGCCGCGGCGTCCGCAGTGCTGCTCGCCGAGGCCTCCGAACGCTGGCCGATCGGCATCAACGATCCGCAGAACTCCTCGCTGGTGATCGCCGGCGGCATCATCGTGCTGCTGGCCGGCGCCGGCCTGGTGGCCGCCGGGCAGGACGGCATCAACGGCTACGCGGTGACGGCGATCGCGCGGATCTTCGA
>JBDIAG010000686.1:0-2778 GCA_039812305.1 Actinomycetales bacterium
CCCGAGCCGCCGGCACCGCCACCCGCCGAGGAGGCACCCTCGGCCCGGCGCGGCGCCCGGCACAGCAAGCGGGCCAGCCTGCCGAGCTGGGACGACATCATGTTCGGCGTCAAGAAGGACTGAGGCACGCGACCCGGTAGGTAGGTGTGGCGGGGCACATTGTGCCCGGTGGCAACCGGTCTCGCCGGTAGTCTCGACCTCATGGGTGACAACACGGATCCGGCCACGCTCGTCTCCGATCCGGCCGACCCGAAGGTCTCCGCCGAGCCGGACGAGGGCCTGCTCCCGCCGAACTACCCCGAGCAGTGGGCGGCCGACGTCGTCCTGCGCGACGGCGGCACCTGCCACGTCCGCCCGATCATTCCCAGCGATCGCGACGCGCTGCAGGCCTTCCACGTCCGGCAATCGGATCGGTCCCGGTACCTGCGCTTCTTCGCGCCCCTCCCCCGGCTCTCCGAGCGTGACCTCAACCGCTTCACCCAGGTCGACTACGTCGATCGGGTCGCTCTGATCGCCATCATCCACGGCCAGATCGTCGGTGTCGGCCGCTACGACGTGATCGATCCCGGCGAGGCCGAGGTGGCGTTCAACATCGCCGACTCCCAGCAGGGCCGCGGGCTGGGGTCGGTGCTGCTGGAGCACCTGGCCGCGGCCGCCCTCGACCGGGGCGTCGACAAGTTCGTCGCGGAGGTGTTGCCGGAGAACCGCAAGATGGTGCAGGTCTTCGCCGACGCCGGCTACGAGGTGTGCCACCACTACGACGACGGTGTGATCAGTCTCGAGTTCGGCATCCAGCCGACCACCAAGTCGATGGCCGTCATCGCCTCCCGGGAGCGGCGGGCCGAGGCCGCCAGCCTGAACACGATCATGCGGCCGCGCTCGATCGCGGTGATCGGGGCCAGCGACCGCGAGGAGTCGCTGGGCCGGGTCTTCCTGCAGAACATCCTGGACGGTGGATTCTCCGGGGCGGTGTACCCGGTGCACCCCCGCGACGCCGAGGTGTGCGGGCTGCCGGCCGTCCGGCGGATCGACGAGATCGACCCGGTGCCCGACGTGGCCGTGCTGGCCATCCCACCCTCGGAGCTGCTCCGCGTCGCCGCCCAGTGCGCCGCCCGGGGCGTACGCGGCATCGTCATCCTCACCGAGGTCACCGGCCCGCGCGCGCAGGCGACGGTCCGCGCCCTGGTCACCACCGCCCGGTCGGGTGGGATGCGCGTGCTCGGCCCCGGCTCGCTCGGCGTGGTCAACACCGATCCCGAGGTCAACCTCAACGCCTCCCTGCTGCCCCGCGCCATCGAGCCGGGTGGGCTCGCCCTGTTCAGCCAGTCCGCCGGGCTCGGGCTGGTGCTGCTGGCGGAGGCCAGCCTGCGCGGGCTCGGCATCGCCTCGGTGGTCTCGGCCGGCCAGCGCGCCGACATCTCCGGCAACGACCTGCTGCAGTACTGGGCCGAGGACGAGCGGGTCAAGGTGGTCGCCCTCTACACCGAGTCCAGCGGCAACCCACGCAAGTTCTCGCGCATCGCCCGGGCCGTCGCCGCGACGAAACCCGTTGCGATGGTCCGCTCCTGGACGTCGGCGACGGTCTCGACCAGCGGCGGCCGCAATTCGATGGTGCCGCGCGAGGCGTTCAACGCGGTGCTCAACCAGGCGGGTGTGATCCGGGCCGACGACGTCCACCATCTGATCCGGATCGTCCAGTTGCTGGACGGGCAGCCGCTGCCGACCGGCGAGCGGGTCGGCGTGGTGACCAACGCGCCGGTGCTGTCCTCCCTGGTCGCCGACGCCTGCCTGAGCTGGAAGCTCACCCCGGTGCTGGTCGACCCCCTCGCCGGCACGCCGACCGCCCAGGAGCTGGGAGCGGTGCTGCGCGAGACGCTGGCCCGCCCCGACATCGATTCGCTGGTGGTGGTGCTGGTGCCCACCCTCAAGGGTCTGGCCCAGGAGGTCCTGGACGTCGTCAAGGACGAGTCGACCCTCGCCGGCAAGACCACGCTGGCCTGCCTCGTCGCGCACAACGTTCTCTTCGGGCAGGTGCGTTCCCTCGGCACCGTCCCGGTCTTCTCCACCCCGGAGGACGCGCTCAAGGCGCTGGCGTCGGTGACCCGATACGCGCAGTGGCGGCGCAAGGACCACGGCACGCCGGTCGATCCGGCGGGCTGCCAGCAGGAGCAGGCCGAGGCGCTGGTCGAGGAGGCGCTGCGATCGGCCGGCCCGGAAGGGGTCACGCTCGATCCGGAACGCACCCGCGAGCTGCTCGCCCACTACGGGATCGTCGTCGCCCCGAGCGAGTGGGCGGCGACCATGGAGGAGGCCCTGGACGCCGCCGGCCGGCTCGGCTACCCGGTGGCGCTGAAGTACTCCGACAAGGAGCTGCGCGAGCGGCGGGACGTCATCGGGGCCCGGCTCGGCATCAACGACGAGGAGGAGTTGATCGCCGATCTCGAGGAGATGATGACGATCGACGATCCGGCGGTGTCGGCCGGCTTCATCGTCCAGCGGATGGTGCCCAGCGGGGTGGCGGTCGACGTGCACACCGTGGAGGACCCGTTGTTCGGGCCGATCCTCTCCTTCGGGCTGACCGGCGACACCAGCGACCTGCTCGGCGATGTCGCCTACCGGATGCCGCCGCTGACCACCGTGGACGTCTACGACATGGTCCGCGAGCTCAAGGCCTCGCCACGCCTGTTCGGGCACGGCGGGGCGGCGCCGGCCGCCATCGCGGCGCTGGAGGACCTGGTCGCCCGGGTCTCCAAGCTGGCCGAGGACCTGCCCGAAGTG
>JBDIAG010000687.1:0-2777 GCA_039812305.1 Actinomycetales bacterium
TCACCGAGCGGCCGACCGTGGCCGAGACGCTGGCCACCGTCCCGTCGACGGAGAACGACGCCGTGGCGGTGTTCGTCCGGGACACGGTGCCAGAGGTGGTGTAGGTCTGGGTGACGTCGCCGGTGCCGGCCGCCGCGGTCACATAGCGCGGGCGTCCGGACGGCGAGGCGAACGCCACCCCGATGCCGGCCGCGGCCACCACGGCCAGCGCGCAGCCGGCGATGATCACCGCGCGCAGGCGCGAGTTGCGGGCCATCATTCACTCCTCAATGCGTCGATCGGCGCCAGCTTCGCGGCGCGGGTGGCGGGGTAGACGCCGGCCACCAGGCCGATGCCCAACGACACCGCCAGGGCGAGCAGGGTGGCCGGCACCGAGACCGCGACGGCGATGCCCAGCGCCGGGGTCAGCACCACGGCACCCAGCACGCCGATGGCGACGCCGAGCAGGCCGCCGAGCACGCCGAGGATGCCGGCCTCGACCAGGAACTGCTGCCGGATCACCGCGGGTGTCGCGCCGAGCGCCTTGCGCAGGCCGATCTCGCGGACGCGTTCGCTGACCGACACCAGCATGATGTTCATCACGCCGATGCCGCCGACCAGCAGCGAGATGCCGGCGATGCCACCCAGCAGCAGCGTCAGCACGCCGGTGATCGAGGTGGCGGTCTCGACCAGCGACGCCTGGGTGCTGACCGAGAAGTCGGCGTCGTCGGAGGTGGTCTGGTGGGCCGCCAGCAGCGCGGTGTGCACCTGCTGGTAGGCCGCCGACAGGCTGTCGCCGTCCGAGCCGGAGAGGTAGATCGTGGACACGCTGTTGGCGTTGCCCGAGGTGGACAGCCGGGCGGCGAAGGTGGTCAGCGGCACCACCACGGTGTCGTCCTCGTTGCTGGACAACGACGACCCGGCCGACTTCAGCACCCCGATCACGGTGAACGACTGGCCGTTCACGCTGATCGTCTGCCCGACCGGTGAGCCGTCCGGGAACAACTCCTCGGCGGTGGTCGAGCCGATCACCGCGACGGGCTGGGACTGGTCGAGTTCATCGGCGGAGAAGAAGCGTCCGGCGTCGATCTCGCGGGCGCGGACGCTCTGCCAGGCCGGCACCGTGCCGGTCACCGTGGAGGTCCAGGTGGTGGACGCCGACTGCAGCGACCCGGTCGTCGTCGACACCGGCGCCACGGCGGCGATGTCGGGCGCGACCGCGGGATCGGCGAGCATGGCGGCGTCCGCGGTGGTCAGCGTGGAGACCGACCCGCCGCCGCCACGGAAACCCCCGATCGACGTCGACTGCCCCGGGGAGACGATGATCAGGTTCGAGCCGAGCGAGTTGATCTGCGAGGTGATCTGCTGTTGGGCGCCCTGGCCGAGGCCCACCGTCAGCATCACCGCGGCGATGCCGATCAGGATGCCCAGCATGGTCAGCAGCGACCGCATCCGGCGGGCGTTCAGCGCCGCGACCGCCGTCCGGACGGTCTCGGTCCACTCCATCATCGGCCGGCTCCGAGCAGCGTGTCGGTCGTACTGAGCAGGCCGTCGCGGATGAACACGCGGCGTCCGGCCCGCAGCGCGACCTCGTGTTCGTGGGTGATCATCACGATCGTCCGTCCGGCGTCGTTGAGCTCGGCGAACAGTCGGAGGATCTCCTCGGTGGAGTGCGAGTCGAGGTTGCCGGTGGGCTCGTCGGCGAGTAGCAGCGCCGGGTCGGTGACCAGCGCCCGGGCCACCGACACCCGCTGCTGCTGGCCGCCTGAGAGCTCGCCGGGGCGGTGCTGGACGCGCTCGGCCAGGCCGACCCGGCCCAGGGCCGCCATCGCCCGCTCGCGGCGCTGCGCGGCCGGTACCCCGGCGTAGATCAGCGGCAGTTCGACGTTGCGCAGCGCGGTCAGGCTGGGCAGCAGGTTGAACTGCTGGAAGACGAAGCCGATCTTCCGGTTCCGCACCTCGGCCAGCTGCTTCTCGGTCATCGAACCGACGTCGGTGCCGTCCAGTTCGTAGCTGCCCTGGGTCGGCACGTCCAGGCAGCCGATGATGTGCATCAGGGTGGACTTGCCCGAGCCGGACGGTCCCATGATCGCCAGGTAGTCACCCTCGTTCACGGCCAGATCGATGCCGCGCAGGGCCTCGACCTGCACGGCCCCGGTGGCGTAGGTCTTGCGCACGTCGACCATGCGGAGCATCGGGTTCATCGCGGCTGCCGTCCGCCGCCGTTGCCGCCGCCCGGTGGCTGGCCTCCACCGAAGCCGCCTCCGCCGAATCCGCCGCCGAAGCCACCGCCCTGGCCCTGGGTTCCGGTGCTGCTGGTGGCGCCCGGGCGGGTGAAGGTGATCTGCACGCTGTCGCCGGCGGCGAGGCCCTTGGTGATCTCGGTCTGGGCGCCGAACACCCGGCCAACGCTCACCTCGACCGTGCTGGTGCTGTCGCCGTCCACCTTGGTCACCACCGACCTGCCGTTCTCGGTGCGGATCGCCGCGGTCGGCACGGTGAGCACGTCGGGGTAGCTGCCGGTGGTGATCACCGCCGTCGCGGTGGTGCCCGAGAACAGGTCGGTGTGGGTGCCGGACAGGTTCACCACCACCGGGAACGTCGCGGCCCCGTCGCTGGTGGAGGTGGCGACGATGCCGACGGAGGCGACCGTCCCCTTGATCGCCTTGCTGGCGCCGGACGGGGTCACCGACACGCTCTGGCCGGGCTTCAGGGTGCCCAGGTCGGTGCTGCCGACGGTGCCCTGGAGCTTCCACGTGGCGGTGGAGATCACGCTGAACTGCGCCGTGCTCGTCGAC
>JBDIAG010000688.1:0-2771 GCA_039812305.1 Actinomycetales bacterium
CGCGACACCCCGCCCTGGGCGCGGATGTCGGCCGGCACCCGCTCGAGGGCCATCACGGCGACGGCGCCGGCGTCCTCGGCGATCTTGGCCTGGTCGGGGGTGACGACGTCCATGATCACGCCGCCCTTGAGCATGTCCGCCATTCCGCGCTTGACCTTCGAGGTGCCGGTGGTGGGCGTGCTCGAGGAGCTGGCGCTGGCGGAGTTCGGCTGGTCGGTGGCGGACGGAACTGAAGTGGTCATTCGGGGCCGATCTGAAGCGAGAGGTGATGCAGGGTGGACGACTACGAGTCTATGCCCGTCTGACCCGTAGCCGTCCCCCGCCATCGTGGCCGGTGTTCAGGAACCGACCTCCGGCGCCGTCACGGTGATCGGCGTGCCGTAGTCGGAGTACTTGACGGTGACGTCCGTGGCCTGACCGCCGACCGTGACCCGCTGATCGATCCGGATCGGGCGGTAGTCCTTGTCGACGAAGACCTGCACGGCCACCGGCTCCATGTCGTCGGTCGGCATGTTCGCCATCCCGCCGAGCATGTCCTTCATCGCGCTGACCGGGATCGTGCCGCTGTACTTGGTCGTCTCGACGCCGTCGACGGTCTCGGAGCCCTCCGCGGTGAAGTCGCCCGCCTGCTCGTACAACTTCAGCCCCGCCGCCGGGTCCACGTTGGACTTGTCGTTGGCCAGCTGCTGCGCCACCTGCTGGACGATGGGGTTCGAGTTGGAGGCCTCGACCTTGGTCCAGGTCGGGATCTGCAGGCTCGGTGCCTTGATGTACAGCTCGGTGGCGTTGTCGATGGCGATCATCTCGATCCCCTGTCCCATCGCCGCGACCGTCGAGTGCATCGACGCCTTGTCCCCGTTGTAGGCGACCTCACCACCGGTCATCTGAGTGCCGCCGGTCTCCATGCTGAGTTTGAAGGTCTTCGCCTCCTGCAGCGCCGTCGTCATCTTGGCGGCCAACTCGCCACCGGCGATGGTCCCGGTGGCTGCCGGCGTCTCCGCCGCGCCCTGGCTCGTCTCGCTCGCGGACGTGGTCTCGGTCGAGCTGTCCGCGCCGGAACAGCCGGCCATCAGCAGAGCGGCAAGAGCAACAGAGACAGGAAGGCCATATCGGATGGATTTCATGAGCCCCGAACCTAAGTGAGACCCGACCGCCGCCGCAACGCGAAACGACTCGGATCGCTGCACTCACTCCATCGGCTCAATCAGCCCGTCCTCCATCGCCCGGTGGTAGAGGTCGAGTTTGGTGTGCGCGTCGCGATCCATCGCCGCGTACTTGGCCCGGATGCGGCGCAGGTAGACCTTGACCGTCCCCTCGCTGACGTTCATCCGCCGCGCGACCGACTTGGCGGGCAGGTTGGCCGCGTACAACCGCAACGCCTCCTGCTCGCGGGACGACAGGGTCGGGCCGAGGTTCTCCGCGGTCTCCAGCGCCTGGGCCATCTCCGTGGTCGGCAGGGTGTTGCCGGTCGCCGCCTCGCGCAGCGCGTCGAGCAGCTCGGCCGGGTCGGCGTTCTTGCTGACGACCGTCAGCGCCCCGGCGGCCAGCGCCTGATGCGATTCCCGGGACGCGAATCCCGCCGTGTAGATGACGACGTGCAGTCCCGCCGCCACGAGCTGGCGCACATTGTCGCCCGGTCGCGAGCCGTCGTCCAGCCGGAGATCGAGCAGGACGACATCGGGCAGCGGACGCACCCGCAGCAGCTCGGGCACGGTCTCCGCGGTGCACTGGAACTCGATGTCGGCGACCGGATCCAGCAGGGCGGCCAGGCCGAGCAGCATGGTCGGATGGTCGTCGACCGCGGCCACGGTGAACGTCATCGGCCCGCTCCCGGCAGGTCGGCGGCCGGCAGCTCGGCCGGGTCGGGCGTCGAGGGGGCGGGGATCGACGGCCGCGGGCGAAGGTCGACGAACAGCCGCTCCCCGGCCGGCTCGGCCGTCATCGCGAACTCCGCCAGCACCTCGTCCTCGTCCAACTCGACCGACCGCGCCTCGCGCCGCACCAGGTCCGCGACGGGCCCCGCGGCCGAGCCGCCGACGACGACGGTGATCAGCCGACCACGACGGCCGAGCAGACGCAGCGTCAGCGAGCCCGGCGGGCAGCCCGCGCAGGCCGCGACGACTCCGCGGCTGACCCGGCCGGCCAGGGCCAGATCCTCCTCCCCCAGCAGCACCGGGCCCTCGTCGACGACGCTGACCCGCCAGCCCCGCGCGACCAGGGCGTCCAGCTGCGCGCGGCCTTCGTCGTCCAGCAACCGCCGGGTCCGGATCTCGTCGCGGACGGTGCGCTCCAGCCGGCGACAGCGTTCGCGCAGTTCGGGCGTGAGGGGAGCGCCGCTGGCCAGTTCGTCCAGAGTGGGGCCGAGCCGGGCGAGAAGCCGGTTGGGCAGGTCGTCGTAGACTTCCTGAAGACCTTGCAGGTCGCTCATCGATGCTCATTCTCCACTGTAGAAAAATCTTCTGAATGAGTCAAGGCACTGCGGAGCATTTTCAGGCCAGCCCGGAGGTGTTTGTGGATTGTGTAGACACTTTCGCCGGTCTGACGGGCGATCTGGGGACACGTGGCCTGGTCGCCCGCCAGACCGAAGTATCGTTCGACCACCATTCTCGCGGGGTCGGGCAGTTGCCGCACCTGCTCGCGCAGGCCATGGGGGTCTACCCCGACGGCCAGCCGGGGCTGGTCGAGACCGCTGTCGTTCATGAGCACGGGCAGCTGATGGACGCTGCGGCGGATCAACCCCTTCCGGGTGGCCATGGACATGGTGGCTCGCA
>JBDIAG010000689.1:0-2770 GCA_039812305.1 Actinomycetales bacterium
AGTTCGTGCGTTGTGTCGTGGACCGGCGTCCGATGGACACCGACTTCGCGACCGCGCAACGCATGATGAACGTCGTCGGTGCCGCCTTCGACTCCGCTGCCTCCGCCGCCCCCGCGGACGTCGCGCCCGTGGCCGTGCACGCCTGAGGCGGCGTTCGTCGGCCTCTCCCACGACATCTTCACCACAAGGAGTCATCCATGTCTGATCAGACCGGTCCTTCGTCCGGAGATCTGAGCAACCTCCGGCTCGGCACTGCGCCCGACTCATGGGGAGTCTGGTTTCCCGAGGATCCGAAACAGGTTCCCTGGCATCAGTTTCTGGACGAGGCGGCAGCGGCTGGCTACTCGGCGGTCGAGCTGGGTCCGTTCGGCTACCTGCCGACGAACCCGGAGCATCTCCGCGACGAACTGGGCAAGCGTAACCTCTCCCTGAGCGGGGCCACCGCCGGCACGGCGCTGCACCGGGGTGAGCAGGCCTTGCGGGACGCGCTCGCCGAGTGCCGCGAGGTCGCGGGATTGTTGTCGGCGATGGACGCGCCGTACCTCATCACGCTGCCGGCCATGTACACCGACCTGTACACGGGCGACCTGGTCGAGCCGGCCGAACTCACCGACGAGCAGTGGCGATCCCTGGCCAACGGTCACAACGAGCTCGGCCGGATCATCGAGGACGAGTTCGGCGTGCGCCAGATGTTCCACCCACATGCGGACGCCCACGTCGACGGCAACGCCAGCATCGACAGGTTCTTGGAGTCGACCGACCCGGCCAGTGTGTCGCTCTGCCTGGACACCGGCCACGTCGCCTACGCCGGCGGGGACAACGAGGCCGTCGTCGCGAATCACCCCGATCGCATCGGCTACGTCCACCTCAAGTCGGTCGACCCACTGGTGATGGAACGGGTTCGGGCGGAACGGATGTCCTTCGCCGCGGCCGTCCAGGCCGGCGCCATGGTCGAGCCCGATCTGGGTGAGCCTGACATGCCGGCCTTGCTCACCGAACTGAACGCCCTCGGCGTCCCGCTGTGGGCCGTCGTCGAGCACGACCTGTACCCGGCGGCACCGGGAGTCCCGTTGCCGATCGCCACCAGGACGTGCACGTACTACACGGCCCGGGGACTGCGCTGACCCGGCTTCCGCGACTCCCGGCACGGTCGAGGGGTCATGACACGCCGTCAAACCCATGTTTTGACGGCGTGTCATGACCCCTCGATTGCGTGCGGGGGTGGCTACGTGGCCATTCGCGCCCGGGCGGTCTCAGCCGCCGCAGCCGCCACATCCGGAGTCACTCGAGCAGCCCGACGAGTCCGAGTCGACATCGGCCTCGCCACGCCGCCGGCGCCGGCCTCGGGTGAGGAACTGGAGGAGACTGCCGAACATGATCAGCCCGACGAAGAGCGTCAGGCCGGCGAAGAACTCGCGCACGCCCGCTACGAACTCCTCCACGGCTGCCTCCCCGAGTGCGCCTCCCGACGTGTGAGGTCATCGGCACGGGACGGCCGGGCCTTCAGTCACCGGGGGACAGCCGTCACCCGTGGCACGCACAGAGACCCGCCGTCATACTCGTCGGGGTGACCCCCACTCATCCTCACGGAGGATGCGGGGTCGGTCGTCCAATGTCCGAAGGCGGTGTCCCGCGGCGGACGCGCCGGGTCGGGTGTCGGCGGCACGGTGGAGGCAGATGGTCCCGGGTCGGCCGGGATCCCTTCTACCGGAGGTTGTTCCGATGCGCAGACACCATGTTGTCGCGTTCACCCTGGCGACGGCGGTGGCGCTGGCCGCCATCGTCGACACGATCGTCCTGGCCTCCACCGGGCATCGCACGTTTCTCACCGACGACGCCCAGGCCACGGTGGCGCAGTCGGCCGCCCTCACCCTCCTGTTGCTGTCCGCCTATCTGAGTCAGGCGCTGGTCATCCGGGCCGAGTCGGCGCGGTTCGCGGCCGGGAACCGGCTGGTCAGGGCCACCCGATGGCCGCTGATCGCGGGGCTGGTCGTCGTGAGCGTCGGTGTCGGAGCGGTTCACCCGTTGATCCTGGCCACCGGTACCACCGGGACACTGCTGGCGGTCTCGGACGCCTGCGCGGGCATCGCCCTGCTGGTCGTGTTCGGTTCGGCGGTCGTCCTCGGCCTGGCCACCCTGCGGCACAATCCGCTCGGGATCGGTGCCCGCGTGCTCTCCGCGCTGCTCCCGATGGTCGCGGTGACCGTCCTGCTGGGGTTCGTCGCCACCGATCTGGCAAGCCCCATCTTCCTCAGTGTGGTGACCGGGTTCGGCCTGGCGCTGCTGGGCGTGCGGGCCGAGGCTCCGGCGATCGAGTCGTCCTCAGGGAGGACGCCGAGTGGCGACGGTCTCCATATCCTGAACTGATGGGCCGCCCGCGAGCGCTGACGATCGTCACGATCGCCGGTGCCGCCATGGCATCCGGTGCGGTCCTGGTGACATTGACCGGCAACGGATTCCCGGAATGGTTGTTCTTCAGTGTTCTCCTCACCGTGCTCGCCGGCGGCGTCCGCACTCTCCTCGTCGCCCGTGGGCGGGCCGGTCGGACCAGCGACCAGGCCCGCCGACTCGGCACGGTGGATCCGGAGACGGTTGCGCGGCAAGCCGTTCAAGAGGAGCGGCGTCGACTCTCGGCGGACATCGCCGAACGGCTGCGCAGGGCGCTGACGACCATCGCGGACGAGGCCGAGGCCGGCCAGGAGGCCGACGACCCCCGGCCGATGTTGGCCCGGATCCACCAGGAGGCGACGGCGGCGACCACCGAACTGCG
>JBDIAG010000690.1:0-2769 GCA_039812305.1 Actinomycetales bacterium
GGTCCGCCCGGGCGGCCTGGTGGACGTGATCAACGCCGCCGACCATCTGGAAACGGTCGATCGGGGCGGGCCGCCGCTGGCCCGCTACGCCGCCGCGACGCTGACCGTGATCAACAAGATCGACCAGGTGCCGGCGTCCGGGCGCGCCGAACGGCTGGACCGGATCGCCGCCCGGGTGCGGGCCGGCAACCCGCGCGCGCACCTGGTGGCGACGACCGAGGGGCGCATCGATCCGCTGCTGGTCTTCGACCCGGCCGGCCAGCCCGCGGGCGAGCAGCAACCGGAACTGGACCTCACTCCCCCGGACTCTGCCGATGCACATCCGCATGCCCATGCCGACGCGGTGACGGTGAGCGCCGCGAATCCGGTCGATCCGGGCCGGCTGCTGCGGCTGCTGGAGGAGCCGCCGGCCGATGTCTACCGGCTCAAGGGCGGCGTCCGGGTGGCCACCGGCGGCGCCCCGCGACGCCAGCTGGTCAACCTGGTGGGCCGGCAGATCCACGTCACCGACGGCGCCCCGGCATCCGTCCCGGACGCGCTGGTGGCGATCGGGATGCACCTGGATCGCGACGCCGTCCGGACCCGCCTGGAGGACGCGCTGGCGCCCGCCGATTCCCGTCCGACCGCCGCGGCGCTGCGCCGGCTGCTGCGCTATCGCCGGCTCAGCGCTTGAGGACGCCATGACCGAACGGATGCTGCCGAAGCTGAGCGCCATCGCCGGCTATCCCCGCTATCTGAGCGCCCGGATCGCCGCCTGGATCGGCAACGTGATGAGCCTGGTGGCGCTGCCGGTGCTGATCTACCAACTGACCGGCAGCGCGGCACTGACCGGGCTGCTGGCCGCGGCCGGCGCGCTGCCGTATCTGATCCTCGGGCTGCCCGCCGGAGCACTGGCCGACCGCTGGGACAGCCGCCGCACGATGGCCAGCTGGAGCACGGTGGCCGGCGTCGCGATGCTGTCGGTGTCGGTCGCGCACGCGCTGGGGGTGCTCACCGCGGCGCACGTGATCGTCACCGCCTTCGTGGTCGGGACGGCATTCTTGTTCGCGGACGCGGCCGGCTTCGGCGCCCTGCCCCGGCTGGTCGGACGCGAAAACGTGGGCCGTGCGACGGCGTCCCAGTCGGCGATCAACACGGTGATCAGCATCGCCGGGCCCGGCATCGCGGGGGTGCTGATCACGCTGATCGGGCCGGCCTGGGTGGTCGGTCTGGACGGCGTCGGCTACCTGGTGGAGGCGGTGCTGCTCGCGCGGCTGCCGCTGCCCCGCGTCCGCCCGGCGTCCGGACGGCCCAGGCTGCTGGCGGACGTCGCGGAGGGCCTGCGGTTCGTTTGGGAGCACCACGTCATCCGGGTGCTGACCCTGGTCGGCCTGGGTCACGCCGTCACCGGCGGCGCGGTGTCGGCGCTGTTGGTGGTGGTCGGTGTGGAGGCGCTCGGCTTCGCCGACGACGACGGCCGGCTGGGCGTGTTGTACATGGCCGCCTCGGTGGGCAGCTTCGGCGGCAGCGTGCTGGTGACCCGGCTGCAGCGGAGATTCCGGGTCGGCACCATCACGCTGGCCGGACTGACGGTGACCGCCGCTTTGGTGATCGCCCTGGCCCTGACCAGCGACTGGATCGTCGGCGTGGCGCTGCTGGCCCTGCTCAACGCCGCGATGATCGCGGTCATCCTGAATGCGATCGTGGTGCGGCAGACGCTGACCCCGATGCGGCTGCAGTCCCGGGTGAACACGACGGCCCGAATGATCTCCTGGGGCGGCTCGCCGCTGGGGGCGGCGCTGGGCGGGCTGATCGCCGGCGCCGGCGGCATCCGGCTGGCCCTCCTGGTGTGCGCGGCCGGCGTCCTGGTGAGCCTGCTGGCCGGCCTGGCGATGGGCCTCCGCCGGATCGAACGGCTGGACCGGCTCACCCCCGTCGAGGACTGACCCAGCCGTCCGGTACGGAGGGACGGTTCTTTTCGTCCCATTCCTGGTACGGAGGGACGGTTCTTTTCGTCCCATTCCTGGTACGGAGGGACGGCTCTTTTCGTACCGCCCAGCGGTGCAGAGGGGCGGTTCTTCCGTGCCACTGCACGCCAACTTCGGTACGAAAAGAACCGTCCCCGCGTACCACTCCTGGTACGAAAAGAACCGTCCCCGCGTGCCAGAGCGGACGGCTCGACGAGCGCGTGTCGCTTCGGGTGCTAACTCGCCGCGAGCGGCCGGCGGACGCGGCCGTCCCGTCCCGAGCCCCGGCGGCGGACGGTTCGGATCAGTTGGCAGACCAGGTAGATGGTGAACGAGATCGTCGTCACGTAGGGGCTGATCGGGATCGAACCACCCAGGGCGAGCAGAATGCCGCCGACGGTGGAGGTGACGGCGAAACAGACGCTGAGCAACGGCACCAGCAGCGGCGAGGACGACACCCGCAGCGCCGCCGCAGCGGGTGTCACCAGCAGCGACAGCACCAGCAGCGCGCCGACGATCTGCACCGAGACGGCCACCGCCAGACCCAGCAGCAGCATGAACACGATCGACAGCAGCCGGGTGGGAACCCCTCGGGCGGACGCCACGTCGGCGTCCGTGCTGGCGAACAGCAGTGGACGCCAGATCAGCAACAAGCCGGCCACCACGATCGCCGAGATGGTGATCAGCGCCCCGATCTGCGGGTCGTCGATGGCGACGATCTGCCCGGTGAGCAGGCCGAATTTGTTGGCCGACCGGCCCGGGTAGAGCGCCAGGCAGAGAATGCCCAGACCAAGACCGAAGGGCATGATCACCGCGGTGATCG
>JBDIAG010000691.1:0-2762 GCA_039812305.1 Actinomycetales bacterium
GTCCGAGGCAATCACTCATTCGGAGGCTTGGATTATGACGACGGCACCGCAGTCGTGGCCGGCGACCTGGGAGCAGTACGAAGCTCTCGGGGAGAACCGCCAGGCCGAATACATCGACGGGCAGATCGTCGTGTCACCATTGCCCAGCATCCCGCACCAAGATGCGTGTGATCGCCTCAGGGACCTATTGCGGGCTGTCGTGCCGCCGACGCACCGGGTCATTTCCGGCACTGGCTGGAAGCCGAACGCCAACGAGTTCGGGCCGGACGTGATGGTCTTCGCCCGCAACGACGAAACCGTCCGCTACACCGGTACACCCGCGCTCGCGGTCGAGGTGCTCTCCAGCAATCGATCGCACGACCTGATGCTGAAGCTCTGCAAGTACGCCGAAGCCGGGCTCCCGCACTACTGGATCGTGGATCTTCGTGACCGGGTGTTGCTGGCCCACAAGCTCGTGGACGGCCACTACGTCCTGCAGACCCGCGTGACACCCGGTCGCCCGATCGAGGTGAGCTTCGGAGTCGCCACCGCCCTGCTCGACCTGGACGAGATCCTCAAGCCGCTGTAGCCCCCTGGACACCCTAGGTCCCGGCCGGGCGCCCTCCGCGCGACCGCTGGGTGCCCACCGGCGCCGCAGGCATCGATGGTCGGGCGAGGATCGGAGTTACTCACTGCCAGGAGGGAGGTATACGTCCCTTCTGGCAGTGACTAAGCGCAGCCGAGCCAGGAACCCGGCAGTCAGCTGGACGACACCCGACACGACATCCGTCAGCGTCCGGTGCGCGCCCGCCACTCGGCGACCATGGCGTCCAGTTCGGGGTGCTCGACCATCATGCCGCCGAAGTTGGCGAGGGTGGAGGTCGGCATCGTGCCGACGACCGGGAGCTGCTCCGGGTTGAGGGCCGACAGCACCGTCCCGCGCTCCTTGGCAGCGGCCGCGGCGGCGTCCATGAGTTCGCGGCCGACGGGGTCGGCGAGCCACTCGTGCAGGGTGGAGTCACGGGTCAGCGGAGCCGCCACCGGTGGCGCGTCGACGGTGATCGACTGCGACAGAGGCACGTTGCGCGAGCTGTGGCCCACTTCGATGGCGAACTCGCCAGCCTCGACCGCCCACCGTCGGAGAAGATCCGACCAGAAGGAGAAGGCCCGCTGGTCGAGGGTGACCGACACGCGCTCCGAGGCACCGGGTTCGAGGAAGACCTTGGCAAACCCCTTGAGTTCGCGAACCGGCCGGGCCACCGACGAGGCGACGTCGCGAACGTAGACCTGGACGACCTCGGCGCCGGCGACATCACCGGTGTTCGTCACGGTCACCTCGACCGTCGCCGCCAGGTCGCCGCCCTCGACCGAGCCCGTCGTCCCGACCTGCAGATCGGAGAGCTCGAAGGTGGTGTACGAGAGACCGAAACCGAACGGGAAAGCCACATTCTGATTGCACTTGTCGTACCCGCGATAGCCGATGAAGATTCCCTCTCCGTAATGCACGATCTGCGAGTCGCCGGGGAAATTCAGGTACGACGAATTGTCTTCCAGCCGAAGCGGGATCGTCTCGGCCAACTTCCCGGACGGATTCACCGCGCCGGTCAGCACATCGACGATCGCGCCACCCATCGCCTGCCCGGCCAGCCACGCCTCGACCACGGCCTTGGAATGCGTCAGCACCTCGGCCAGCGTCACCACCGATCCGTTGGACAGCACCGTCACGACATTCGGGTTGGCCTGCGCGACAGCCTCGAGCACCCTCAGTTGCGCCACGGGCAGATTGAGGTGCGTCCGGTCGAAACCCTCTGACTCGTCCTGCTGCGGTAGACCGAGGAACAACAGAACCGTGTCGACTCCCCGCGCCAACTCGACCGCCTCCGCGAGCAACTCCTCCGCCCCCGGCCCCTCGGCCGAGTCGGCGCCGAGCGTGAAGCCGGGCGCGAAGGGGACGTCTCCAAGCACGGCTCGCGCTTCCTCCAGCGCGGTCTCGACCTTGGTCGGATTGACCTGCGAACTCCCCGCCCCCTGGAAGCGCGGTGTGCGCGCGAACTCGCCGACGATGCCGACCGAGGCTCCGGAGGCCAGTGGCAGGATGCCGTCGTTGGCCAGCAGGACGATCGCCTCACCCGCAGCGGCCCGTGCCAGGGCGTGGTGGGCGTCGGCGTCGTAGCTCTCGTCCAGGTGGAGGGCCGGCATGCCCTTGCTGACCAGCTGCAGAACCGTCCGCACCCGCTCGTCGAGCACATCCGCCGACAGCTCCCCCGCCTCGACAGCGGCGACCACCTGCTCCGGCGAGATCCCCATCGCGGGAGGCATCTCCAGGTCGAGGCCGGCCTCGACCGCCGGCACCCGGTGGTAGACGGCGCCCCAGTCGGAGACGACCAGCCCCTCGAAGCCCCATTCCTCGCGCAGGACGGTGGTGAGCAGCCACGGATTCTCCGACGCCGAGGTGCCGTTGACCTTGTTGTACGAGCACATGATCGTCCACGGCTGGCTCGCCTTGACCACTCGTTCGAACGCCGGGAAGTAGATCTCCCGCAACGCGCGCTCGCTCACCCGGGCATCCACCCGCAGCCGGTCGTCCTCCTGATTGTTGGCGGCGAAGTGCTTGACGGACGTGCCGACGCCCTGCGACTGAATGCCGTCGACGATGCCGACGGCGAGCTCGCCCGCCAGATAGGGATCTTCGCTGAAGTACTCGAAGTTGCGCCCGCACAGCGGCGACCGCTTCATGTTGATGCCAGGGCCGAGGATCACCGACAGGTTGCACGCCCGGGCCT
>JBDIAG010000692.1:0-2748 GCA_039812305.1 Actinomycetales bacterium
GCCCGGAACTGCGTTTCGTCGACCAGCGGACGTTCGGTGGGATGACGATGGTGGAGCTCGCCCCCACGGCGGACGGCGGCGCCGGTGGCCTGGGCCGGTTCGGCCCGGACGGTGCCGCGCTGGTGCCCGAGCCGATGCGGCACATCGCCCGCGACCCCTTCGACCCGGCGTTCGACGAGGTCACCTTCGTGCGCCGGCTGCGGGCCCGGCGCACCGAGCTGAAGAGGGCCCTGCTCGACCAGACGGTGGTCTCCGGCATCGGCAACATCTACGCGGACGAGGCGCTGTGGCGGGTGCCTCTGCACTTCGCACGGCCGACGGATCGCCTGACCCGTCCACTGGCGCGGGCCACCGTGGCCGCCGCCCGCGAGGTGATGTCGGCGGCGCTGGTGCAGGGCGGCACGAGTTTCGACTCGCTGTACGTCAACGTCAACGGACAGTCCGGGTACTTCAGCCGAAGGCTCGAGGTCTACGGGCGGGAAGGCCAGCCGTGCAGCCGTTGCGGCAGCCCCGTCAGTCGCGTCGCGTTCATGAACCGCTCCTCGCACTTCTGCCCCAGGTGTCAGCGGCTACGCGGATTCCGGGTCTCCTGAACCGACTGCCACCCCCGCTGATCAACCGGCTCGGCCAGGATGCGACTCCGTGGCTTGTCAGCGACGCTCTCGATTGGGTAGGGGTGGATCGGAAGCGCACGATGCTCGTCCGGTGCTGGAGGATGGTGGTCATGTTCGGACGCAAGGACGGCAAGAACGGCAAGGAGCAGGCAACCTACGACCCGACCAAGACCCGGCTCACCGCTTTCGTCGACGGCGACGTGCAGGGCGTCGGATTCCGGTGGTGGACGTCCTGGCAGGCGAAGGATCTCGGTCTGACCGGCTACGCCCGCAACCTGCCCGACGGCCGGGTCGAGGTGCTCGCCCAGGGTTCCCGGGCCGCCTGCGCCCAACTGCTGGAGCTGCTGGAGGAGCAGCCCTCCTCGACCCGCCGGCCGGGACGGGTCACCGACGTGACCAGCCACTGGCTGGAACCCGTGCGGGACTCCGGAACGTTCCAGCCGTACTGATCGCCGGTCTGCCGGTGCGTGCCGGCATGCTCAGTCGGCGAGGTGCTCGCGCAGGAAGGCGATGTCGTCCTTCTGGCCCTCGGCGGGTGTCTCGACCACGACCGGAGCGTCCGCCTCGCGCACCACGGCGGCGAGCAGATCGGGATCGATGGTGCCGGTCCCGGCCGGAGTCGAACGGGTCGCGTGAGTCGTTGAGGTGCACCAGGTCGATCCGACCGGTGATCGCCTTGACCCGCTCGACCGCGTCGACCAGCGACTCGCCGGCGCTGTTGGCGTGGCAGGTGTCGAGGCAGAAGCCCACGTCGTACTCGGCCACCGCGTCCCACAGCCGGGCCAGGCTGTCGAAGTGTCGCGCCATCGCGAAGTCGCCGCCGGCCGTGTTCTCGATGAGGATCCGCACCGGGAAGCCGCCGGTCTCCTGCGCGTAGGCGAAGAACTTGCGCCAGTTCTCGACTCCCTTGGCCGGATCCTCGCCCTTCACCACATGACCGCCGTGCACCACCAGGCCGATCGCCCCCAGCGCGGCGGCGCCGTCGGCGTGCTGAGCGACGATCTTGCGGGACGGCACCCGAATCCGGTTGTTCAGCGAGGCGAGATTGACCGGGTACGGCGAGTGGACGACGACGGCCAGATCGCTGGCCACCAGCGCCTCCGCATGCGGGTACGGCTTCGGCTTCTTCCAGCTCTGCGGATCGTCGAGGAACAGCTGGACGATCTGCGCGCCGACCTGTTCGGCCGCGGCCAGCGGATCGCTGCGATACACGTGCGCGCCGATAAGCATGGGTCGAGCATAGGCCCGTCGATCACCCGGAGGGCTGGGTGCCGATCCTGATGGTCGAGTCCGCGACGATGTTCTCGTCATGGGTGAGGACGACGACGGCCGGGCCGCCACGGTCCCGGGTCAGATCCGCCAGCTCCGCGAAGACCGCTGCGGCGGAATCCGTGTCGAGATGCTCGGTCGGCTCGTCGAGGATCAGGACGCCGGCACCGGTGAGCAGCGCCCGGGCCAGCAGCAGGCGGCGTCGTTCGCCACCGGACAGGTTCGTGCCTCCGGGGCTCAGGTGAGTGTCCAGGCCGTCGGGCAGGCTTGCCAGCCACGGCCCCATCCCGGCCCGTTCGGCCGCAGCTCGCAAGTCCGGGTCGGTCGTGCCCTCCGGCGCGGCGACGAGCAGGTTCTCCCGCAGGGTGGTGCCGAAGACGTGGGCGTCATGGGCGGTGAAACTCACGGTCCGGGGGAGGTCCTCGACGTCGTTCAGATCCCGCCCGTCGACGGTCACCCGACCGGCGAGCGGCGGAATCAGACCGGCCAGGGTGAGGGCCAGCGTGGTCTTGCCCATGCCGCTCGGGCCGACCACCGCGGTCAGGCGCCCGCGCCGCACCGACACCCGGGTCGGCACCGCGTCGAGTGGATGCTGCCAGCCCACGGCCAGGCCCTCGGCGGCCAGCGCGGCCGCCGTGCCCGGCGAGTCTCCACCCTCCGGCGAGTGCTCGACCGGCGGTGTGGTGAGGATGGGGGCCAGCCGGCTCGCGGCATGCTCGCCGGCGACGAGCTCGGCCGCGGCGTCCGGCAGCCCGGCGCCGATCGCGCTGATCGCCAACGGCAGCAGCGCCAGCACGGCGAGCCAGACCGGACCGATCTGACCCGCTTCGACCGCCGGGGCGCCGAGCAGCAGCCCGCCGAGGAC
>JBDIAG010000693.1:0-2741 GCA_039812305.1 Actinomycetales bacterium
GAACTTCCTGCTGTTCTGGTCCGACTCACCGGAGGCGGCGCGGTCGGTGCTCTTCTGGCTGCTCGGCTCGCTCGCGGTCGTGCGTCCCCAGCTTCTGCTCCTGTGTGCGGTGGCCGGGCTGATCGGCGTGGCGACCCTGATCACCCTCGGTCCGGCCCTCGACGCGCTCGCTTCCGGCGACGACTCGGCACGGTCGGCGGGCATCGACCCGGAACGTTCCCGACTCGCCCTGATGGCCGGCACCTCGGCGATGGTCGGAATCGTGGTCGCCGCCGTCGGCGGAATCGGGTTCATCGGCCTGGTCGTGCCGCACCTCGCCCGCCGCCTGGTCGGTGGCCGTCACCGGGCCGCCCTGCCGATGAGCGCCGTTCTCGGCGCGGTCCTGCTCGTCATCGCCGACACCGTCGCCCGCACCGCGCTGGCCCCCCATGAGATCCCCGTCGGCGTCGTCACCGGTGTCGTCGGCGCCCCCGTCCTCCTGCTTCTGCTGCGGCGCACCCGCGCCCACTGACCCCCACTGAAAGGCTGATCGTGCGTCCTCGTCTTCGCGCTCTACCCCTCCTGCTGGCCCTGGCCGTGAGTGCCTGCGGCTCGGCGAACGCCCCGGCGGACTCCGGCCAGTCGGCCGGCGGCGCAGGCTTTCCCGTCACCATCGACAACTGCGGCACCAGCCTGACGCTGACCGCGGCCCCGCAGCGGATCGTGCTGGTCAACAACGACGCCATCGCCAACGTCGAAGCCTTCGGCCAGGTCGACCACGTCGTGGCCCTCACGTCCACACCGGCCGAGGGGCTCTACCAGCCGGAGACCTACACCGCCTTCCAGGATCTCGACGTGCTCTCGACCGAGACGAACACGACCGGCGGCTCCATCGTCTCTCACGAGAGCCTGCTCGCGACCGAACCCGACCTCGTCATCTCGCCCGAGAACGCGGTCGACCGCCAGGCCCTGCAGGCCGCCGGGATCGCCGTCTACTCGCCGACCGCCTACTGCCAGGACCCGCCCGCCGAGCTGTCCGAGCGGGCCACCTTCGACCGGGTCTGGGACGAGCTGGGAGACTACGGTGCCATGTTCGGCGAACCCGAGAAGGCGGACGAGCTCATCGCCGAGGGCAAGGCGACCCTGGAACAGCCCGCCGAGGATCGCGGTACCGCCGCCGCCTTCTACGTCTCCTCGACCGGCGTCATCTCACCGTATGGCGGGCCCAGCATGGTGACCCCGGTGTTCGAGGCGGCCGGGCTGACCAACGTGTACGCCGACATGACGGAACGTGTCTTCGACGCGAGTGTGGAGGACGTCGTCAGCCGTGACCCGCACACGATCGTGCTGCTGTACTCCGGCGAGGACGCGGACGCGGCCCGACAGGCGTTCAGTTCCGTACCGGGCGTCGACCGCCTCCCCGCCCTGCGCGAGAATCGGGTCGTGACACTGCCTTTCCCCTACACCGACCCGCCCACCGTGCTGACCGTGCGGGGTCCACAGGAGCTGGTGAAGCGACTGGACGGCAAGTGATCCGGGCCGCCGGTCTCTGCGTGCATCGCGGCGGCCGGGCCATTCTCACCGACGTGGACGTGACCCTGCCGGATGGCCAGGTCACGGCCGTCGTCGGCCCGAACGGCAGCGGCAAGTCGACCCTCCTGCGCTGCCTGCTGCGCGCGATCGCCGCCGACGCGGGCCGCATCGAACTCGACGGGCGCGACCTGACCGCCTACTCGCGCCGCGAACTGGCCCGGCGGATCGGCTACGTCGCCCAGCAGTTGAGCGGCGAGGCGGAACTGAGTGTCGCCGACGAGGTCGCACTCGGGGCGCTCGCCGGTCAGCGCCGGTTCCAGGTGCGGATGGCCCGCGTCGACGAGGAGGTCGCCGTCGCCCTGGAGACGGTCGGCCTGGCCGATCGGGCCACCGCTCCGCTGGCCGTCCTCTCCGGCGGGGAGCGCCAGCGGGTGGCGGTGGCCCGGCTGCTGGTGCAACGTCCGACGCATGTCCTGCTCGACGAGCCGACGAACCATCTCGACCCACGTCACCAACTCGACGTCCTCGCCATGATGCGGCGGATCGCGCCGACCGCCGTGGTCGTCCTGCACGACCTCGACCTCGCCACGCGATGGTGCGATCGTGTCGTCGTCCTCGATGAGGGACGGGTGGCGGCCGTCGGCAGACCGGACGACGTGCTCACCCCCGATCTGCTCGATCGCGTCTACGGCGTGCACACCGATGTACTCACTGGTGCAGGCTTGCGTCACTTCGCCTTCTCCCTACCTACCTTCCCACCCACCCGGACCAACCATCTGGAAAGGAATCACCTGTGACCGCCGCTGATCTGGCCCGCCGCTGGGACGCCCAGCAGGAGACCTACATCCGTCACCGCGCCGAGCGGTTCGTGACCATCGCCCGGGTCGTCGCCGGTGTGTGCGACGGCGTCGCGACGCCGCGGGTGCTCGACCTCGCCGGCGGCACCGGCGCCCTCGGCGCGGCGGTACTGGCCGCGGTTCCGGCGGCGGACGTCGTTGTCGCGGACAAGGATCCGCTGCTGCTCGCGATCGGCGCGCAGGCGCGCTCGGACGACCGGATCGCCTTCGCCGAGGTCGACCTGGCGGACCCGGCGTGGGTGGAGCATCCGCTGATCAGCAAGGCACCGTTCGACGCCGTCGTGAGTTCGACTGCGCTGCACTGGCTTCGGCCGGAGACCCTGGTCAGCGTGTACTGGTCGCTGGTCGGGCTGGTCCGCCCAGGTGGCATCG
>JBDIAG010000694.1:0-2737 GCA_039812305.1 Actinomycetales bacterium
CGACGGGCAAGAAGCCGATCATAGTGCGCGTCCTCCTCCTCGCCGTGGCGCTCGCCGTCGCCGCCGCGGCGATCATCGGCGTCTACCAGGCGGGGGCGGAGTGGGGCTTCTGGCCGGGTCCGGCGAGCTGCGGGGCGACGTCGGGCGGTGGCGATACGGGTGCGAGCCTGCTCGAGCAGATCAAGCATATCCGTGTGGTGTCGTGCACCGAGGCCCATTGGCGCTTCCTCGGCCTGTCCTTTGCGGGATGGAATGCGGTGGTCTCGGCCGGGCTGTTCCTGATCGCGCTTCTGGGGGCCTTCCGGCGCAGCGAGCCGGTCGCGAAGGCCGTCCACGCCTGATCCGGAACCGATCGCGCGTCCTGTCGTTTACCCGCATACAAGGACCGCAAGGTCCCGCCTCGGGGAAGGGGCGAACGACCTCCCAGCGACAGCGCGGAGGCGCGGCGTGGTCTTCCGACCAACCCTTCCCCGTCGCGACCTCGCCTGAGGCCTACGGCTCCAGCTCGGTATCCCAGTAGAGATAATCCAGCCAGCTGTCGTGCAGGTAGTTCGGCGGAAAGAGCCGACCGTTATTGTGCAGGTCGGCCACCGAAGGCTGGTAGGGCATCTGGGCCGGCCACATGTGGGCCTCGCCGGGCGACTTGCCACCCTTCCGCAGATTGCAGGCCGAGCAGGCGGCGACGACGTTGTCCCAGGTCGTCTGGCCGCCGCGCGAGCGCGGGATGACGTGGTCGAAGGTCAGGTCCTCGAAGCCGCCGCAATACTGGCACTCGAAACGGTCGCGCAGGAACACGTTGAAGCGGGTGAAGGCGGGGTTGCGGGCCGGCTTGACGTAGGACTTCAGCGACACGACCGAGGGCAGTCGCATCGTGAAGGACGGGCTGCGGACGGCCACCTCGTATTCGGAGACGATGTTCACGCGATCGAGGAAAACCGCCTTGATGGCGTCCTGCCAGGACCAGAGCGACAGCGGATAATAGCTCAGCGGCCTGTAGTCGGCGTTGAGGACAAGCGCCGGATTGGACCCCGGCGAAACCGCGACATTCACGAGGCGACTCCGTATTCCCCTCTGAATTGAGGAGGTTAGCTTAGCCGGGGTAAGGCTGAAGGGGAAGTGCGACACCCATGTGAAGCCATGGGCCGCTCAAACGGCCCTTTCGATGAGGAAGCGGAGGATTCCGGCGCCGCTTTCGCTGGCGAGCAGGCGATGTCCGTCCTCGCGGCACATATGGGGAATGTCGATGGCGGCCATCGGGTCGGTCGCCTCTACCAGAAGCCGCGCCCCCGGCCGGAGGCCAGCGAGGCGCTTGCGCGCCCTGAGGACGGGCAGCGGGCAGGCAAGATTGCGGGCATCGAGAGTCGCGTCGGCATCGCCAGCGCGGCCGGGTGAGGGGGCAGGCCCGCGATCGGTCTCATTCATGGTGTTGGATTTCTCCGCCGGCCGGTGCGAAGGTCAAGGCCTCGGAGCATGGCGGGCGGGCGCGAGGCAGGGAGGCCTACGAGCCGGGCATGGGTTGGCTAGCCGACCTGGGCGACGATCTCACCTTCACCCGCAGCATGATCCGGGTGCTGCGCAAGGTCACGCCCATGGCGCGACGGCGATCGCGCACCTTTCCCGACGTCGCCGAGGAACTCGCGGCCCGCTACGGCGAACGCCCGGCACTCCTTTCGGCGCGCGAGACCCTGACCTATGCCGGCTTCAATGCGCGCGCGAACCGCTATGCGCGCTGGGCGATGGGGAACGATGTCGGCAAGGGCGACGTGGTCGCCCTTCTCATGCCGAACCGGCCCGAATATCCCGCGGTGTGGCTCGGCATCGCACGCGCCGGCGGGGTGACCGCCCTCCTCAATACCAATCTTCGCGGCCTCGCCCTCGCGCACAGCATCAACCTCGTCCAGCCGAAGCATGTGATACTTGCCGAGGAGCTCGCCGAGGCTTTCGCCAGCACGGAAGGCCTTTTGAGCGGGGCGGCGAAGATATGGCGCCATGGCGGTTCCGTCGCCGGCCCGGACCGGATCGACGCGGTCCTGGAGGGGCTCGCCGACGGACCCATTCCGCGCACCGAGCGACCGGCGCTGACGCTCGATGACCGCTGCCTCTTCATCTATACGAGCGGCACGACGGGGATGCCCAAGGCGGCCAACGTCAACCATTACCGCGTGCTCGGGGCGATGACGGCGTTTGCGGCGCTCATGGAGGCGCGCGAAGGCGACCGCCTTTATGACTGCCTGCCGCTCTACCACACGGTGGGAGGCGTCATCGCGGTCGGCGCGCCGCTGATGGTCGGGGGCTCAGTCTTCATCCGGGACAGGTTCTCGGCGAGCCAGTTCTGGGACGACGTGGTCGATCAGGGCTGCACGCTGTTCCAGTACATAGGCGAGCTCTGCCGCTACCTGGTCAATGCGCCGGCACATCCCAAGGAGAAGGCGCATAGGCTGCGGCTATGCTGCGGCAATGGCATGCGCCCCGACGTCTGGCCCGCCTTCCGCGAGCGCTTTCGGATTCCGCATATCCGCGAGTTCTACGCGGCGACCGAGGGAAATGCGCTTCTCTTCAACTTCGATGAGAAGCCTGGCGCGGTCGGGCGGATTCCGTGGTGGCTGAAGCGCATCTTTCCGATCCGTACGGTCCGCTTCGATCGCGAGGGACACGCGCCGGCGCGGAGCGCCGAGGGGCGATGCATCGAATGTCCGCCCGGCGAGGTCGGGGAAATGATATCGCAGATCCTCGTCGA
>JBDIAG010000695.1:0-2731 GCA_039812305.1 Actinomycetales bacterium
GAAGCGCGTGACGAGCTCCACAGCCTACGGGTAGTTGCTTGAAACGACGAGCGCCTTTCTGTCGGGAGCGCCGGCTGGTCACGCGAGACGAAGGAGCGCAGGAATTGCGTCGTTTGGAACGCGAATCTGAAAGCGTGCGTGGAACTGGACATGGGAGAACGCCTTCACGACCTTTGAGGTTGGGAGCTGATCTTGGCGCAGCTCATGAACCGTCTTTTGGCCCGAGTCGACCTCGGGGAAGTTTCCGTCGCGCCAGACCATGTAGTTGTTGTTGTCAATGACGACCTTCCCGGCGAGCTCGTCAACCGGCAGCTTGTCGTCGGGCACGTAGGGGAACGCGAGGAATGCGAAGTCAGCGGCCGCGGCGGCGTCCACCGCAGAAGCCGCCCGCGCCTGTGGGCCAAGCTCACGAATGAGACCTGCCAAAGTCTCGGGGCCGCGGGAGTTGGCGATCACGACGTGGTAACCAGCCGCGATGGCGGCGCGAGCAAGCGTGCTTCCCGCCTGGCCGGCACCAAGTATGCCGATTGTCGTCACGAGATTTTCTCCTTTCGAGCGTGAGAAGTCGCCGACGACGCGGGGTATCCCGGCGTCGGAGTGGGACACGACATGCATGCCGTTGAGAGACCTTGCAGATGTGCGCCAATTGCGCCGGCGTCGCTACTCCAGATGCGGAGCAGGTCTCAACGGGGACCGGCGTCGTTGTGGTCGAGATTCATGACATCCGCGTGCTCTGGCCGACCGGAGGCCGGCAACGCGATGGCAGCGAGAAGCGCGAGTTTCTCCGCAGCGTCAGAGCCGGAATCAGGGTGGTAGACGACCAGCATCTGACCCTCTGTTCCCTCGATGCGCAGTCGTTCCCGGTTGAGGATAAGTTCTCCGACTTGCGGATGAGCGATTCGCATGAGCGTACCGCTCTGTCCACGCACCTCATGGCGGGCCCAGAGTTGACGGAACCGTTCGCTTGCCAGGGATAGCTCGCCGGTGATCTCGATGAAACGCGGATCGTCGATGTCATTGCCGACCGCCTGACGCAGGCTTGCGACGAAGCATTCGGTCACGTTCTCCCATTCCGGGTAGAAGGCTTGAACGGCCGGGTTCAGGAAGAAATCCCTGAGCTGATTTCCGCCTGGGACAAGGCCGGGAGTGAGCACCCGTGCCAGGCCGTTCGACGCCAGGATGTCGAAGTAACGTCCCTCGATGAACGCGGGCTGGTTGAGGGAGTCCATGAGCTTCAGCGCGCCGGCAGGGACGCTCTCCTTGCGCGGTCGACGTCGACGCCGGCGAGGAACCTCCGCGGCCAGCGAGAGTAAGTATGCGAAGTGCTCGTCATCGAGTTGCAGCACGCGCGCAATCGACTCAAGTACCTGCACCGACGGATTGCGATCGCGGCCCCGTTCCAGCCTCAGGTAGTAGTCGGTGCCAATGCCGGCCAACATCGCGACCTCTTCGCGGCGCAGTCCGGGCACGCGGCGGTCCCCCCGGTCCGGGATGCCCGCTTGCTGCGGCGTCACTAGGTCACGTCGGGCATGCAGGAACGCGCCCAAGGCATTCGTTGACTCGCTCACGCTTTCATCGTAGGTCGGGCGTGATCGAACTGCGGGGGCCCTGTCAGGCCCCCGGCTCAGCAAGGCTCTGGGGCGTCGGCGTGAGTGCACATACCTTCGCAGAGAACCTGCCTGAGCCACTGCCTCGAAGCGCGTTTGGGTCAATCGGACCGATCTAATCCCGCGATACCGCGAAGGATCGTCTCAACTGCATCGTAAGGACGGACTCGTGACCGCCACGACCGAAGCACCAAGTACCTCAGCATCGCCCAAGACCAGTTCATGGGCGGGGGTCGTCTCCCTCGGCCTCGGCATCTTCGCCATCGTCATGTCAGAGTTCCTTCCAGCAAGTCTCCTGCCGCAGATCGCCGGCGGGCTCGCTGTCACGGAAGGCGCCGCCGGACAGACGGTGAGCGTCACCGCGTTCGCGGCGGCGCTTTCCGCGCTGCTCATCTCGGTAGTGCTGCCTCGCGCTGACCGGCGCCGTGTCATGCTCGGCCTGACCGTGCTTGCAGTGGTTCCAACGTCGTCGTCGCGCTGGCGCCGAACCTCTGGATGCTTCTCGCCGCCCGTCTCTTGGTCGGCGTGGCCCTCGGCGGATTCTGGGCGATGGCCACTGCGATGGCCGCACACCTCATGCACGCGGACCACGTGGGACGAGCGTTGACAGTTCGCGGGCGGCGTCTCTGTCGGGGAGTGCGTCGAGGTGTTGCCAGAACAGATGCTTGATGAGGTAGTCGGTGTCGATCAGCAAGGTTGTGGTCGTGCATGCCCCCTCGGGTCGTATCCGAACTCCGATCCTGGTGGGGCGAGAACGACGTCGCCGACGGTAAGCGGGCGGTCGGTTCCGTCGGTTCGCAGGATCATCGAACCGGCGCGCACGAGGGTGGATGACTACGCAGTCGAACAGTGCCGGGCTCACCGTGTGGCGGCGTCGGAGTGACCGCTGATCGGAGAGAACATGACAGGCTCTGGGCGAGGGGGTCCGGCTTCGCCGATGTGAGCAGTCGCTTGTGATCGACCGATCCCGTCAGACGAGGTGGTCTGCTATCCAGCTCGTGAGGGTGGTCGGGGTGGTCGTCGCGTACGTGCGCGGCGACTCGGGGGTGAAGTCGTCTCTGATTCCAGCGCCCATCATCACGATCTCGTCGATCTGCTTGTCGCTCATGCCGAACTGGCTGAGC
>JBDIAG010000696.1:0-2729 GCA_039812305.1 Actinomycetales bacterium
GGAGAAGGCGCAGGCGTCGGCCGTTCTGGAGAAGGTCGTCGCCGAGATGAAGTCGCGGATCAGCGCGCGGCTGCACAAGGAGACTCAGCGCCGCAAGAGTGCGCTCGAGTCGTCCTCACTGCCGGAAAAGCTCAAGGACTGCCGGACGCACGACGTCGACCGCTCCGAACTCTTCATCGTCGAGGGCGACTCGGCCCTGGGCACCGCTCGGGACGCTCGCAATTCCGAGTTCCAGGCACTGTTGCCGATTCGCGGCAAGATCCTCAATGTGCAGAAGGCCGGCGTGGCCGAGATGCTCGGCAATGCGGAATGCGCCTCGATCATCCAGGTGATCGGCGCCGGCTCGGGGCGCAGTTTCGATCTGGCGTCGGCCCGGTACGGCAAGATCATCCTGATGACGGACGCGGACGTCGACGGCGCGCACATCCGCACCCTCCTGCTGACGCTCCTCTTCCGCTACATGCGTCCTCTGGTCGAGGCGGGTCGCGTCTTCGCCGCGGTTCCGCCGTTGCACCGGGTGGAGGTGGTCGGCTCCGGCCGGGCCAAGAACGAGATCGTCTACACCTACTCCGAGAACGAGCTGCACACCCTGCTGCGCAGGTTGCAGCGTTCGAACCGCCGTTACAAGGAGCCGATCCAGCGCTACAAGGGCCTCGGCGAGATGGACGCGCACCAGCTGGCCGAGACCACGATGGATCCGGGTCAGCGCACCCTGCGCAGGGTCAACATCAGTGACGCCGCGGCGGCGGAGAGGGTTTTCGAGCTGCTGATGGGCAACGACGTCAGTCCCCGCAAGGATTTCCTCGTCGCGGGGGCCGCGAATCTCGATCTGGATCGTATCGACGCCTGACCATTCCAGCGAAAGGTCCGGATAGTCCAGCATTTTGGTCTCGAATCGGCTTCGGTGACGCCTGGAATTCAACGCACTGCGCGTAGGCCGTTAGGGTGCAGCATGCACATCCCACCGACAAGGGGAGATATGAGCATCGAAGACCGCGGCAAGCCCGAAATCGACTTTCCCGGTGGCGAGCCACCGGCCGATCTGGAGATCACCGACGAGATCGTCGGCGATGGCGAAGAGGCCAAAGCCGGCCACACGGTGAGCTGCCACTACGTCGGCGTGGCCTTCTCGACCGGGGAGGAGTTCGACGCGTCGTGGAACCGGGGCCAGCCGTTGCCCTTCCTCCTCGGTGGTGGGCAGGTGATCGCGGGTTGGGACCAGGGCGTCCAGGGCATGCGAGTCGGCGGGCGACGCAAGCTGGTCATCCCGCCGCACCTGGGCTATGGAAAGCGCGGCGCGCCCGGCGTCATCCAGCCGAACGAGACGCTGATCTTCGTCGTCGACCTGGTTGCCGTTCGTTGAGAGGAAGGTGATTCGGATGACAGACGAGCCGCCGGTGGAGACCGTCCGGGTCGGTTCGCGGCGAGTTCACAGTGATCCGACGGTAGCCCGGCCGATCACCGCGCCGGAGACTGCCGTCCTGAGCACCTCCGAGGCCGAGCAGACGGTCGTCGTCGGTCCGCCCGCAGCGGCCGAGACCGGGCAGTGGGTCGCCGAGATCTCCGTGGATCCCTTCTGGTACCAGGGCCAACAGACCACACACCAGCTGCCGGACGTGGGGCCGCCCGTCGTCGTCGTGCTGCGTCAGGAGACGCTCCTGATCGGGCGTCGCTCCTTCCGGCAGCAGATCGAGCCGGATCTGGACTGCTCGTCAGATCCCGGTGTGTCCCGGCGCCACGCCCAGATCGTCCACGACGGCAGCCGCTGGTTCATCGAAGATCTGGGCTCGTCCAACGGCACCTTCGTCGCCAATGTCGGCGAGCCGTTGCCGGACGACACGATCGAACCGGGCGGCCGGGCTGAAGTCGGCCCGACCAGCCGGATCTTCGTCGGGGCCTGGACGCGGATCATGATCAGGCCCGCGACTCCGGCCGAGATCGGCTGATCCCGGCCACCGCGTTTCACGTTCTTGTCACCGCAAGCCCGGATCTGGGCCCGGCGGGCCAGAAACCCGGACAAACCCCCTGGCCGCTGATGTGAGAGATGCCACGTGGTTGACGGATCAACTGGATCCCCCTGCGTTGTAGAGGCGCGACATTCGCGGCTTTCGCCCCGGTCTGCTCCCGAGCGAGACGCCGGAAATGCACCGTGCATTCCGATCTCCGCGCGATCGGCGGGAGCTGCCTGCGATCGAAGGCCGTACCGGCGTGGTCCACGTCGCGTTCTCTGATGCTTGCCTGCGTGCGTCGATGAGCCGTAGTTTGTAACTGGCTCGTTACCAAAAGGCAGCCTGGACGTGACTTTGGGAGCGAGCAGTCGACTCGGGAGACTCAACAACAACCGCACATCGAGTCCACCACCACCAGCACATGCGTGGCCCTGCTCGCCGAACGTCGTCGGCACGGCCTCAACCGGGACAGCCCCGGGCGCGGACGACGGCGGAGGAACCAACCGGCCCGGCTTGTCGGGCCATGGGGTGAAGCCGTGCCGAACGGCTGGGCACCTGACCGCCCAAACCCGTCAGCTCACTTCGTAGGCGTCGTCAGGAGAGGATCGCACCACCCCATGACCACCTCCATGGTCTCGTCGCGCCTGCGCACCGTCGTTCTTACCGCCGCCACCGCCGCCCTCGCCGTCGGCGGGGTCACCCTGGCCGCCGCGCCCGCCGGCGCCGCCACCGTCTGGGACGAGGTCGCCAAGTGCGAATCCGGCGGCAACTGGGCGATCA
>JBDIAG010000697.1:0-2726 GCA_039812305.1 Actinomycetales bacterium
ACCGGGTGGTGAAGGGATCCACCCGATCGGACGTCAGCGGGCTTGGGAGCTGTGCAGGTCGAGCCAGCGATGCACGGCCGAGGCCAGCTGCTCCGGCTCGGTGACGATGCCGGGCAGATCGGACCGCACCCGGCTGCTGCCGAGACTGTCGATGGCCGACAGCTCGAGGCCGTAGGCGTCCACCCACTCGATGCGTGCCGCGAGCAGATCCTGCGATCCGGTCAGGATCGAGGCGACCTCACGCACTTCGGCGGGGTGATCGCTGTTCAGGTGGTCCGCCAGCCGGATGCCGATCGCCAGCAGGGCATCCGGATGGGCCTCCTCGTAGGCCTGCAGGTCGACCTCCACGAAGCCGTCCCCGAAGGACCACTGCTGCGCCCGCTCGACCTGCAGGCTCACCAGGTGGGTGGCGGTGCGGCCGGGGCAGTCGGTGCAGTCGGCGTGCCACTCGTGCACCATCCGGATGGTCGGCCGGGCGACATCCTCGGGTACTTCGAGGAACTCCCCGGAGAGGCGCAGAACGCCGATACTGGCGTTCAGGCCGACCTCGACCTGGCCGCCGCCGACCTCGATCAGTCGGCGCGCCACCGCTTCGGTGACGAGTAGCAGCAGAGACCCGTCTTCTTCGAGGAAGGGCGCCACCGTGGTCTGGTCGTCGTGGCGCCAGCTGACGAAGCTGCAGGCCGCAAGCGCGGTTCGGGCCCTTTCCGCGGGCGAGAGTGCGAGCAGTGACGATGGAGGGTAGAGCGGCTCCGGCATGACACGAGGTTAGCCTTGCCTAACTTTGATTGCCAAGGCCAGTTTTGTGGCGAACGCCACGGGCCTGCCCCGGCGAGGTGCCGGAGCAGGCCGTGCCAGCGGCCTTGCCTCCTCGAGGAGGCTCTCGGCCTCGTTCGGAGTTCGGCTGTTGCCAGGCAACACGAATCCTCCGATCGGGAGCGCGGACGGGTGCCGCTCGGCGGTCAGTGGTGCGAGACCTGCTTCTCGGCGCCGGCGCCGGTGAGCGAGCGCACCTCCATCTCCATCGCCTTCTCGTCGTGGTCCGGCTCCGGCTTGGACGTCTTGGAGCCGATGTAGCCGAGCAGGAAGGCCAGCGGGATCGAGACGATGCCCGGGTTCTCCAGCGGGAAGATGGCGAAGTCGATGCCGGTGTTGGTGATCAGGGACTGGCTCGCGCCGGTGACCGGGTCCACCTTCCCGCTCATCACCGGGGAGAAGACGATGAGGAGCAGGCAGGAGCCGAGGCCGCCGTACATGCTCCACAGCGCCCCGCGCGTGGTGAATCCGCGCCAGAACAGCGAGTAGAGGATGGTCGGCAGGTTGGCGCTGGCCGCCACCGCGAACGCCAGCGCCACCAGGAACGCGATGTTCTGGTTCTGGGCGAAGATGCCGCCGACGATGGCGAGAAGGCCGATCACGACGACCGTGCGCCGGGCGACCCGCACGCCCTGATCCGGCGTGACGTCGCCGCCCTTGAGCACCGAGCCGTAGATGTCGTGCGCGAAGGACGTCGCCGCGGCGATCGCCAGGCCCGCCACCACCGCCAGGATGGTCGCGAACGCGACGGCCGAGATCACCGAGAGCAGGATGGTTCCGCCCAGTTCGTAGGCGAGCAGCGGGGCGGCCGAGTTGACCGCTCCGGGAGCGGCCTTGATCCGGTTGGGACCGACCAGGGCGCCGGCTCCGAAGCCGAGCACCAGGGTGAACAGGTAGAAGAAGCCGATCAGCCAGATCGCCCAGACCACCGAGCGGCGCGCCTCCTTGCCGGTGGGCACCGTGTAGAAGCGCATGAGGACGTGCGGCAGGCCGGCCGTCCCGAGCACCAGAGCCATCGAGAGCGAGATGAAGTTGAGGGACTTCGTCGTCGATCCGCCGTACTGGCGGCCGGGCTCGAGCAGGGTCTGGGCGTCCGGGACGCCGTCGGCGGTCGCCGTCTCGACCGCGGAGCCGAGCAGTTCGGAGAGGTTGAAGCCGTAGAGCGCCAGCACCCAGATCGTCATCGCGGCGGCGCCGATGATGAGCAGGACGGCCTTGATGATCTGCACCCAGGTGGTGCCCTTCATGCCGCCGATTAGGACGTAGACGATCATCAGGACGCCGACCACGACGATGGTCAGGTTCTTCTGCAACGGCGTGTCGAAGCCCATCAGCAGGGAGACCAGATTGCCGGCGCCGGCCATCTGGGCGAGCAGGTAGAAGAAGCAGACGCTGAGGGTGGCCAGGGCGGCGGCCATCCGGACGGGGCGCTGCCGCAGCCGGAAGCTGAGCACGTCGGCCATCGTGAACCGGCCGGTGTTGCGCAGCAGCTCGGCGACCAGGAGGAGCGCCACCAGCCACGCCACCAGGAAGCCGATCGAGTAGAGGAAGCCGTCGTAGCCGTTCAGGGCGATGGCCCCGGCGATGCCGAGGAAGCTGGCCGCGGACAGGTAGTCGCCGGCGATCGCGATGCCGTTCTGCGGGCCGGAGAAGGAGCGTCCACCGGCGTAGAAGTCCGCGGCGGAGGTGTTCTGGCGGGAGACCCGGATCACGATGGTCATCGTCACCACCACGAAGGCGAGGAAGATGGCCATGTTGACGAGGGGCGACCCCACGGTCGCGGCTGAGGCGGCCTGTCGGATCACCGGGCCACCCCCTCGATCTGCTCGCGCAGATGCTGCGCGGCCGGATCGAACTTCTTGTCCGCCCAGTTGCGATAGGTCATCGTGATCGCGAAGGTCGTGACGAAT
>JBDIAG010000698.1:0-2725 GCA_039812305.1 Actinomycetales bacterium
GTCGAGCACGGCGACGGCACCGGCGATCGAACACGGCATCCGCCGCAGAACAGGAGGCCGGACCTATCGACGGTGATACGCGACCACCGGCGAAGGCGCGTATCGCCGTCCTACCCAAGACCCGCCTCCGCGGCAGTCACTTCAGATGGAGTCCCGCCTCCCGGGCCAGGATGGCCGCCTGAACGCGATCGGCGACGCCCAGTTTCGTGAGAATGGCCGACATCTGGTTGCGCACCGTCTTCTCGGTGACGTCGAGCTGTCTGGCCATCTGCGGGCTCGGCAGCCCGGAGGCCAGCAACTCGACCAGATGCAGCTCTCGCGGCGTCAGGACGTCGAAAGGGGGCGGCACGCGCCGCCGGACGGGCGTCAGGACGCCCGGTGCCACCTGCGGTCCGAGCACGACACCGCCCTCCAGAACGGTGCGCAGTGCCGGGACGAGCGATTCCGGCGCCGAATCCTTCAGCAGGTAGCCGGTCGCCCCCGCCTCCAGGCACGCCTGCACGGTCGCTTCGTCGTCTGTCATCGTCAGCACCAGGACGACGCACTCGGGAGCGACGCGGCGCAGCTGCCGAATCAGGCTGACGCCGTCGCCGTCGGGAAGCCCGAGATCGACGACGGCGGCATCCGGCCGATCGATCACGACGGTGCTGAGTGCCTCCGCAATCGTGCCGGCCTCGATCAGCCGGCCCACCCACGACTCGTTCCCGAGAAGCGCGGCCAATCCACGCCGGACAACGGGATGATCGTCGACGACGAGGACGAGTGGTGAGACCGCCGGAAAGGTCGGCACGACTCGAGTCTAGAAGTTTCTGTATCAGATTGACCAGATTGTGACTCCTCGTACGGTGACCCGTACGTTCCACGGGGCACCAACCGCTCGGATGCCCAGGATGGGAGACGATCATGGCGAACGGCCGAACTCTGGTGGTGGACGGCAGTGGCGAACTGCAGCAGTGGGTCGACAAGCTGCTCGCATTGGCCGAGGAGAGCGGAACGCAGTGGGACGGTGACGCTCACGTCGCGGATGGACTCACCGTCGTGAGTGTCGCCAGCGTATGGCGAGCGATTGAAGCGAGTTTCGACGTCCAGGGCCCGGATGGCGAGATAGAGCCGTGGTCGATCGCGCAACGCGGGCTGCCTCTGCTTCCGGATTCCTACGACCTGGAGCCGGATCCACATCCGGGCGGCCGGCTGCACAACGCGTGGCACGCAGTGCGGAACGCATTCCACTGATGCCATCGTGACCATCCCCAGGGCACCCGTGACGGCCTGGATCATCGCCTCCGTCGGGCTGTCCGTCGCCCTGGGCAGCCCGGTCGCACAGGTGGTGTGGGGCGACGGCCACGGCCTGGTGCCGCGCAAGGTGGAAGTGCGCGACGTCGTCCTGGCGATCATCGCCTTGGTGCTCGGTGCCCGGGTGGTCAGCCACGCTCCCCGCAACCGATGCGGCTGGGGACTGCTGAGCGCCGGAACGCTGTCCGCGGCGACCGCCGCCTCGTCGCTGGCGGTGACCGGGCCGGGCCTGTGGGTTCGCGCCTGGGTGTGGTTCCCCAGCTACGCCGCGCTGGTGCTGACCATCATGTTCTTCCCGGACGGACACCTTCCCTCGAAAGGCTGGCGCTGGCCGATGGTCCTGGTCGGGATGGGTCTGGCCGTCGGGCTGATCGGGGCGGCCTTCGTCGGCTGGCGCGAGCCTCGCGACGTCATTCTCAACGGCGATCTGGTCACCCCCGGCTGGGACACGTCCCTGTTCGCGGTCGGTCTCCTCGCGCTCTATGGCAGCTCGTTGCTGGCGATCCTCGCTTTGGGCTGGCGGGTCCTGCGGGCCGAGCGAGGCCGCCGCGGCCCACTCCTGTGGGCGGGCGGTTCGACCGTGTGCCTGTTCGTGGCGCTCGTCCTGGAGGGCTTGGACGTGCCCACCACCGGGGTGGTGGCCGCCCTGGTGTTCCCGGCGGCGACGGTGATCGCCATCGTCCGCTACGGACTGTGGGACATCGGCACCGTGATCCACCGGTCCCTGGCCTATGGCACCCTCGCGATCGCGGTGCTCGGCCTCTATACCGGCGCTCTGGCGGTTGCCGCCCGACTCGTCCCGGAGGATCAGGCGGCGGTGGCCGCCATGGTCGTCGCGCTCGCGGTATTGCCGCTGCGGACTCGAGTGGAGCGTCTCGTCGAGACGTGGCTGTACGGGGATCGGGGCCATCCCTACGAGCTGCTGACGTCGCTGGCCCGCGGCGTCGGCGGCGCGCTGACTCCGGCCGAGATGCTCACCGCTGTCGTGGACGGTGTGGCGACCAGCCTTCGGGTGCCCTATGTCGCGCTCGTCCTGCACCCCGGGGACCGCCCCGAGCGAGCGGCCGGAGACCGGCGGCCCTGGCAGGTCACGTCGTTGCCGCTGGTCCACCGCGGGGCGACGATCGGGGAGTTGCTGGTGCAGCAACGCGCTCCCGACGAACCGTGGTCCCGGCGGGAGCGTCGGCTGCTGGCCGACCTCGCCTTCCAGGCGGCGGCTCCGGCGGCCTCCGTGCGTCTCCTCCGTGACCTCCAGCAGGCCCGTGAGAATCTGGTCACCGCCCGCGAGGAGGAGCGCCGCCGGCTGCGCAAGGACCTGCACGACGGGGTCGGGCCGGCGCTGAGCGGAGCGCGGATGCAACTCCGCGCGATGATCGCGACACCCGACCGCGACGACGTCGCGCTGAGCCATGTCGCCGACCATCTCACCCTC
>JBDIAG010000699.1:0-2721 GCA_039812305.1 Actinomycetales bacterium
TTGCGGTCGGCCGCGGCAGCCACGACCAGATCCCGGTGCAGGTGCTGCGGGGTGCAGACGTCGATGACGTCCACGTCGTCGCGCGCCAGCAGATCGGCCGCCTGAGCGTGTACCTGATCTTCGCTCAGGCCGGCGACCGTGCGCCCCAGTTCGAGGCGCTCCGGCGTGGGGTCGGCGAGACCGACGAGCTGGTACCGCTCGGGCAGCGCCTGGTACGCGGGGACGTGGAAATTGAGGGCGACATTGCCGCAGCCGACGATGCCGACTCGCAAAGGTGCGTTCATGGGTGGGCTTCTCCAGTTCGGCCTGCCGTGTGGTCCGGGTGGACTCGCGGCGTGATCGTGGCCAGGACGATGGGGGTTCGGGACGGGTTGAAACGTGTTCGGAGACTGGGTGTCGGCTCGACTGTCGGGCCGCGCCGGTCGGTCGCCGTTCTCTCAGGCCTGGGTCGCGCCGGAGGCCGAGAGCACCTCGGCCGGAGTCCGCGTGGACGCGGCCCGGCGCACCGCCTCGATCACCGACGCCTGGTCGATCGCGTCGGCTCGACCGAATGCCGGCGCCTCCTCTCCGGCGATCGCCCGGGATGCGTTGTCGAACTCGATCCGGTAGGCGTCCAGGTTATCGGGGTCCGCGGAGAGTCCGTAGCGTCCGTCGGGGTCGGCCGGTAGCCGTTCGGTGACGCCGTCCCGTTCGAGGTCGAGATAACCGCGCCGGCAGAGCCACGGATCGGGGATGGTCAGCTTGCCGGCGGTGCCGATCAGTTCGAGCTCGTCGCGGCGCGGGAAGTCGAGCGCGACGTCGAACTGCGCCAGGACGTCCTCGGGCAGGGCGAGCGTGGCCGCCAGCCGTAGATCCCCCCCGTCGGCGCCCTCGGCCAGGTCGACCACCTGCTCCGCCGAGACCCGCTGGGGCTGACCGCCGAACAGCCGGATCGCGCTGATGCAGTAGCACCCGAGGTCGAGGACGGCACCGCCCCCCATCCGACCGGTACGCCGGATGTCTCCGGGCGGGACGTCCACCGTCAGCGCCGCGCGGATGTGGGCGAGGCGACCGATGGCACCCTCGGCCAGCAGACGCTGCGCCAGCAACGTCTGGGGGTGTTGGCGCCACATGAGGCCCTCGATGCAGAGCTTGCCGGTCTGTTCCGCGGCGTCGAAGCACGCGGCCGCGTCCGCGCCGGTCATCGCCAGGGGCTTCTCGCACAGTACGTGCTTGCCGGCACGCAGTGCCTCGACCGTCCACTGGCGATGCAGCGCGATCGGCAGCGGGATGTAGACGGCATCGATCTCGTCGTCGGCGAGCAGTGCGTCGTAGGAGCCGTAGCTGCGCGGGATGCCCAGCTCGGCGGCGTAGGCGGCCGCCCGGTCACCGTCGCGGCCGGCGACCGCGACGAACTCGGCCCCGGCCGAGTCTCGGATCGCCTCGGCCGCCACCCGCCCGATACCCGCGGTCGAGAGCATCCCCCAGCGGACGGTCATCGCGCGAGCCCCGCGGAAAGTTGGATCGGAGCGGATACCGCTACTCTCACCGTCTGTTTCACCACTGCTCCCTTGTCAGCCCAGGTCGGTCCCACGATTCTCGTTCGCCGGAGTATGTCCTGTCAAGGGGGTTCTTGGAACGTTCCATGTCGCCGCTGCCGCACGTGGTTCTCGAGATGTGAACGCGCGACGTGCCGGGGCTTTCGTTCTCCGGGATCGCCGCGGGGCGGCCGTCACGGGGTTTGCGCCCACAGCGATTCGGCCAGGGTTGGACAGCATGGTTGGACGGCATGGTTGGACGGCATGGTTGGACGGCATGGTTGGACGCCACGGTTGGACGCCACGGGCGTGGTCCTCGGCGGGTGGTTTGGAACCGTCCCTGGCGGTGACGGCAGGAGTGCGGGGAGCGGGCGACGTGGACGGTTGGACGCGTCCGAACGGGGCCTTGGAGGCCGACGTCAACGCTTCTCGTGGGTCGTCACCCGACGCGGTGATCGCGAGGTGGCCCGTCAGGCGCAGGCGAAGGGACGCGATCGAGGCCGAGAGGTCACGTTACTGCGCATTGATCGCAGCCATTCGGCGCTGAAAGCGCCCGTTCGGCCATCTGGGCGCGGACCGATGCCGCGGCCGGGTGCGGGCGACTCCTGGGATTGCGATGACGGGGAGGTTGTCCGTGGCCGCTGGGGTTCCAGGGGTGGTTGTCCGTGGCCACTGATGTCAGGTGGTCGATTGTGGTTGCTGGAGAACACATAACGACCGCTCGAAGGCCTGGCGGCGGAAGATCGGCGGGCAGATGCCAGGCCCGGAAGGTGAGCGCCATCTTTCCGGGATCGTCCTGACGCAGGAGCGGACCGTGTGGCCGGACCGGCCGGGCTCGGCCGTCGTGCCCGCCCGGCTGGCTCGGCCCCTGCCTGGCCTTTGTCGGGCATTCCGGATCTGGGCACCGGCGGCCTCGGCGACATCAACGTCTGCCGACCAACCGGGATCCGGCCTGGCGACTCGGCCGGTCCCAACGCCTGTCGACCAGCCGGCTGTTCCCGCGTTGACCAGCTATGCGCCCACTGGCCGGCGATCCCTGGCTGCTCGGCCCACAACCGGCTGGCGCGGGGATATCCGGCTGTACGAGGCCACCCGGCGAGCCGGCTGCACGAGCCCACCCTGCAAGCCGGCTGCACGAGGTCACTTGGCGAGCCGGCTGCACAAGGCCACCCCGAGCCCCGCGAGCCGGGCTGTACGAGCCCAC
>JBDIAG010000700.1:0-2717 GCA_039812305.1 Actinomycetales bacterium
GGGTGCGCCGCTCGGTCAACCACAGCGCCGGATGCGAACCCGCCTCGTAGAGCGGCAGCGCGTCCTCGACCCACTGCTTGAGGCCATCGACGGCCCAGTCGAACTCGGGAACCGCGAGCACCGTCCGCCGACGCGGGAGCGACCCGGTGGTCGCTTCCCGTAGCGCACATGCACCGACCCGTAGGTGCCCCACTTGCGCATGTGCGGGTTCGGGCGCAGGTCTGCAACGTCGAGGCGCGCGAGCTCGTTGCGGCGCAACCCGAACGCATACGTCGTCTTGATCATCGTTGCATCGCGCAACGCCGCCAGTGCGCCCTTGCGGCCCGAGCGTGCGATCTGCTCGACACGCTCGTCGAGCCAATCGAACAGCTCCTCCAACTCCCGATACGTCAACGGGCGGCGCTGCGGCCTGCCCTCGTAGTCATTCAGATGCCGGGCCGTGTTCCACTCATTGCAGACTTGCGAGGGCACCTGCCCGAACCTGTCGTGACACTGCGTGGGCCACTCGTAGCGGGAATCGGTGACGTAGTCGCAGAACATCCGCAACGTCAGGTGATACCCCCGGATCGTCGACAGCGCGAGCCGATCCTGCCCCGAGGTCAATGACACCGTGAAATCCTCGACATCGCCGGGCGTCCACTCCCACGGGAACGACTCACAGAACTCCTGGAATCGGCGGATCAACCGCTCCCGCGAAGTGACCGTCTGCTCACCGAGCTGTCGGGAGCGCTGCTGCCTCGACCAGCCCGACACCATCGCCTCAAACACCGCCGCAGGCTCGTTCAGATGCACGATCCCAGGCACCAGCATCAGCCCCGCCGACCCCGGAAACTCGCCCATCGATCACCCTCGAACCCGTTACCCAAAACATCACTATGTGACATCTACGGGAACATATTTGATGCGCCCCAGCCACCACATGGCGACCAAGCATGGCGACCCGAGAACGTCGTGACCTATACCAGCCAGAGATGTGACTTCTATTGCGATAATGCCCGAAGGCACTTTGGGTGCCAGAGGTGTGGGGGCTCTATCGGATCAACCGGAGAGGGTGTGGGCGCGATTTGAACGAGGCCCACTGCCGGGAGGATGACGGCCTGACGCCGACGCTCAGCGTGCGGCGAGCCATAGTCTGAGGTAGTGACCACGGAGCTCGATGTACGCCTCGAGGACGACCGGATACTGCACGCGTACGACACACGCCTCGACCGGTCCGCCGACGACGGCGAAACCTCCGAGTCCCCGACTGCGGTCTTCTGGTTCCATGGCTCACCCAACCTCGGCTCCCCACCAGAGCCGCTCTTCGCCGCTGCTGAGGCGAATGGCCTGAGCTGGCTCTCCTACGACCGGCCGGGCTACGGAGCGTCGAGCCCGCACCACGGCCGCACGGTTGCATCCGCGGCGGCCGACGTCGCCGCGATCGCGGACGCACTCGGCCTCCGCCGGTTCGCTGTGTTCGGCCACTCCGGTGGCGGGCCGCACGCACTGGCCTGCGCCGCGCTGCTACCCGAACGCGTCACCGCAGCGGTGAGCGTGTCTGCTCCCGCCCCGTTGACGGCGGAAGGGCTGGACTGGTTCACGGCATGGTCGCCAGGCATCGCTGCGGAGAACCGTGCGGCAACGGGCGGCCGCGCGGCGCTGCAAGCGCACTGGGCGCAAGCGGAGCCCGAGGACATGATCGCGTACTTCACCGAAGCGGACATCGTCGCGTTGGGTGGCGGCTGGTCGTGGTTGGCCGGCGTCACCGGTCAGGCGATCGAGCAGGGCGACGAGGGGATGCTGGAAGACACCCTCGCCGCCGTCCAGCCCTGGGAGTTCCGACCGGAGGACATCCGTGTCCCGGTGCTCGTGATGCATGGCGAGAACGACAAGATGGTCCCGAGCGCCCACGGCCGCTGGCTCGCCACGCACTGCCCAACCGCCGAGCTTCGCGCTGTCCCGTCGGCTGGGCACATCACCGTGCTCGACAGTGCGCCGGACGCGCTGGCCTGGATCAGCTCGACAGTTCGCGGGGTAGGTGCCCTCTGAACGTTGACGGCGCGCGGCCGAGTGGGTGGCTCCGAGGCCGCCCATGAGCGAGTCTGGTGCGGTGACCACGGTCGATGCAGATGAGTTCGCACGCATCGTGGCTCGGTATCGTCACGAACTCTTGGTGCACGCGTACCGGCTCACCGGCGGGTCATCGGATGCGGAGGACGCCCTGCAAGAGGGGATGATCGCCGCCTGGCGCGGACTCGCCGGCCTTCGCGAACAAGCCGCACTGCGGGCCTGGCTGTACCGGGTGACCACGAACGCCGCGCTCCGGCTGGTCGAACGGCGCGGACCGCGCCTGTTGTCCTGGGACAGCACCACCGCCGCGGATCCCGCGGCCGAGTTGGGGCCGCCCCGCGAGGGCGTTTCCTGGGTCGAGCCATTCCGGGGAACCGGTGACCCAGCCGAAGCCACGGAACGGCGCGAGCACATCGAGTTGGCGTGGATCGCCGCAGTGCAGCACTTGCCCGCAACCCAGCGCGCCGTGCTCGTACTGCGGGAGGCGCTGGGCTACTCGGCCGACGAGACTGCGAGCATCCTCGACACCACGCGGGCATCCGTGAACAGCGCGCTCCAACGAGCTCGCGCAACGCTCGCGCAGCGGATGCCGCGGCCCGACGACGCCAGCTACCCCGACCTCGATCGCGCCGCCGTGCAGACCTTCGTCGAGGCATTCACCACCGGCG
>JBDIAG010000701.1:0-2708 GCA_039812305.1 Actinomycetales bacterium
GACAGTGAGACTGTTCGTGCTGGTGTTCTCAGGGGTCCTGACCCTCACAGCGATGGACGCGCAAGGATGCTGGTGCCGAGTGTTCTCAGGGGTTCCTGACTCTCACTCCGATCGACTTGTGCTGTCTTTCCTCGGATCTGTCGGTCCCCTGAGAACGCCCGGTGAGGCGTCACGCCTCGCCGCCGGAGTGACCTAAGGAGAGCCTGCGCCAACAGGTGCTCATCACTGTCTTGTCCGCCGGTCTGGTGGTGCGCGGTGCCGTTCCCCACCCCCACGCGAGCAGATCGGAGCACGACATGACCATCATCCACGACACGACACGACCACCTCAATCCCACCCGCCCGTGTTCGCAGGAGTCGACACGCACAAGGAGATCCACGTCGCCGCCGTCGTGGACGCGGCCGGCACCGTGATGGGCACACACAGTTTCTCCACGACCCGTGCCGGCTACCGGGCGTTGCTGGCGTGGGTGCACAGCCACGGAGAACTCGTCAGGATCGGGATCGAGGGCACCGGATCGTACGGCGCCGGTCTCACCCGCCACCTCGCCAAGAACGACGTCGTCGTTCTCGAGGTCGACCGGCCCGACCGCTCCGACCGCCGACGCAAAGGCAAGGACGACGATCTGGATGCGATCAACGCCGCCCGCGCCGCACTGCATGAGCGGCGCACCACGATCCCGAAGTCGAAGGACGGCGCGGTCGAGGCCCTCAGGATCCTGCGCGTCGCCCGCGCTCAAGCGGTCCGGGAACGCCGCAACACGCTGCAGCTGCTGCGCATGTCGATCGTCTCCGCGCCCGACGAAGTCCGTGACCAGGTCCGAAACCTCACCCGCATGCAGCTGATCCGCCACCTCGCCGCCTGGCGCCCCGACGTCTCCAACGCGACCGACCCCGTCGTCGCCTACCGGGTCGCGTTGAAGTCGTTCGGTCGCCGCTACCTCGAGCTCACCGACGAGATCGTCGGCCTCGATGACCTGATCAACCCCATCGTCGAAGCTCTCGCCCCGCAGCTGCTCGAACGCGTCGGAATCGGCATCGAAGTCGCCGGACAACTCCTCGTCACCGCCGGCGACAACCCGGACCGGCTGCGCTCGGAAGCCTCGTTCGCGATGCTCTGCGGCGTGTCCCCGCTTCCCGCCTCGTCCGGAATGACCCAGCGGCACAGGCTCAACCGCGGTGGCGACCGGCAGGCGAACCGGGCCCTGCATCTCGCGGTGATCAGCCGCCTCAGAATCGACCCCAAGACGCAGGCCTACGCCGCGAAGAAGACCGCCGAAGGCCACTCGAAGATGGAGATCATCCGCTGCCTCAAGCGCTACCTCGCCCGCGAGGTCTACTTCCTCCTCAACCCCGGCATCGAACACATCACCCCGAACACGAAACCCGCCAAAATTGCCGCTTGACTCTTAGGAGAGCATCAGAGGATCTCAGTTCCGCAGCCGGAAGATGCTCCGCGCCCTCAGCCGGCATCGCATGGTCGGGAGCATGGGCAGAGTAGGGTCCAGCGGAGACAACGCCGCCATGGAGAGCTTCTTCGCGCTACTACAGAAGAACGTCCTCGACCGCCGCTCCTGGACCACCCGCGAGCAGCTGCGCATCGCGATGGTCACCTGGATCGAGCGGACCTACCACCGCCGACGCCGTCAGGCCCGCCTGGGCCGTTTGACGCCCATCGAGTTCGAGACCATCATGAACACGACCGTCGCACTGGCGGCGTGACGAGGAACTGTCACCTATCCGTGCAGCAGTCCCGCGCTAGCCGACGCACGATCGCTCTATTGGTTGCCTTCTCCGAAGGTGGCGAGCGATTCCTGGATCGTCCGGATCGCAGAACCGAGGATGCCGGTTGCTAGGAGGCCGCCTGCGCCGAGCGGGCCTGAGGAGTCCTCTCCGACAGGTGGGAGCTGACGCAGAGCGGCGCGCACAGGTTCGGACATGATCGAGAGCTGCCATTGGATCTCAACCGCGATCGCGTCGCCTTCGTTTGCGGCGCTGAGACCACGAGCCTTCGCGGCATATGCGGCGGCGCCCAGGGCGTGCGCACCCATGTGTGCCACACCCGCTGCCTGAGCTGCTGAACGTGCCGCCGCGATCGCGGAGGGGGCCGAGGCTCCAGAAGCCGCACGGCCTGCGACGAACCGACGTCGGATCTCACCTGCTGCGTCCAATTCGCCCCGAGAGTATGCGCGCGCCCGAGCAATCGCGTCTCGCGGACGGCCGTCGTCAGGGGTTTCGACCTCGAACAAGTCGACGACGTGCTCGGCGCAATCCGCGGCCCAGGCGGCGACAAGTCGTCGATTCGTATCGCTCAGCGACTGCGGGGAGGGCATGCTTCATCCTCCCAGTCGCAACGCTTCCGGAGTCGACTTCTCGAGGTGAACCGGCCCCAGACCGGCCCAAGCCTCCGCAGAGGCCAGCGAATCGGCATCCGTCAGAGCCGTTTCGACTCGCTGCGCTCGCTCAACGACCGGGGGATCGGAGCCCCCAGTGAAAGCAGGAAAACCGGCTCTGACCAGGGAAAAGCAAAACCCCCGCCATGTAGAAGCTAGGCGAGGGTTTCTGGGACCGTTGTAACGACGGTCCTTGTGGCTCCGACGGGCGTCGATCCCGTGACCTCACGATTTTCAGTCGTGCGCTCTACCAACTGAGCTACAGAGCCGCATGGCAGCCGAGGATGCCACGTCCGAAACGAAAGGCCCTTCGGA
>JBDIAG010000702.1:0-2702 GCA_039812305.1 Actinomycetales bacterium
CAGCCAGGCCGGCCGCTGCCAGCGGCATCGGTCCATCACTCGCTGTAGTTCCGAGAGCGCTTGCGGCACAGTGCGAATCGTCGTGCACAGGACGTCGAGCCCGGCGCGGGCGAGCTCATCCAGGTCCGGCCGCCGGTTCTCCTCCTCGTTGGCCAGCACCAGATCCGGCCTCAGCCCGACGATCCGCTCCAGGTCCGGATTCTTGGTGCCGCGCACCCGCACGACACCTGAGTCCGCCAGCCAGGCCGGATGCGTGCACCAGTCCGTGCAGGCCACCAACGACTGCGGTGACGTCTCGGCCACCGCCTCGGTCAACGACGGGACGAGGCTGACGATTCGCATGCCCACCGGTCCAGTCTCACCTACGCCGGCGGCGGCGACCACTCACGCGGCAGCGTAGGACTGGGCTCGACAGCGCCACGCCGGGCAGAGCCGGGCCGGGCAGAGCCGGGCCGGGCCGCGCCGCGCCGGGCCGCGTACGGTCACACCACCGGGTCAAGCCACCAGCCGGGGCCGGTGCCCGCCCGGCGCCACCCCTCTGGAGAGTTCGTGCCACGCGTGGGCGATGAGCGGGACCGCCTGTCGCAGAACGGCCTCCGGCTGGGAGAAGGGGATCCGCAGGAAGCCGTCCAGACTGCCGGACACGGCGAACATCGACCCGGCCGCGAGCAGCACGTCAAGGCCGTCGGCCATGCTCACCAGCCCCGCGGACCCCGGCGGGGTCTCCGCGAGGTGACGTCCGCCGAGCTCGCACCAGACGGACAGCCCACCCACGGGACGGACCACCTGCCAGGCGTCCAGGTGCCGGCCGAGGAGTTCCAGCAGCACGTCACGACGGCGGCGCAGGCCGGTCAGGTCCACGGACGGACCGGCCGGCAGCAGCCGGGCCGCGGCCAGTTGCTCCAGCGGCGCGGCGCCGAGATCCAGCCGCAGCCGGGTACGCATCAGATCGGCGACCATGCTGCGCGGGGCGCGAATCCAGCCGAGCCGCAGGCCGCCCCAATGCGCCTTGGAGACGCTTCCCACCGTCAGCGCCCTCGGCAGATGCGCGGCGAACGGCCGGGGCATCGCCACGTCGTCGAGTCGCAGCTCCACGAGGCTCTCGTCCACGACCACGTGGCCTCCGGCCGTACGGAGGGCGTCGGCGATCCGGGACCGGCCCTCGTCGGGTACCAGCGTCCCGGTCGGGTTGTGGAAGTCGACGATCAGTGCGGTCAGCGCGGGACGCAACCTGGTGATCTGCTCGGCGGCCACCTGGGGGTCCAGGCCGGTGGGCGGCACCGGCAGCGGATGCAGCCGCCCCCCGGCTCCGGAGAGGGCAGCGACCGCATTGGGGTAGGTCGGCGATTCACACAGAACCCGGTTTCCCGGTGCGATCACCGTGTGCGCCACGATCGCGATCGCCGACAGAGCACCGCTGGTGACGATGATCTGGCCCGGGTCGGTCGGCAGCCCCCGACGTTCGTACCACTGCGCGATGACGCCGGTCAGCTGGGGAAGGCCCAGCGGGTGATAGCCGGCGCCGGCCAGCTGCGCGGGCAGTTCGGCCATCGCCTCGCGATAGGCGTCGGCGACCCGCTCGCCGCCGGTGGGCGCGGCACAGGTCAGATCGATGACGTCGCGGCGGACGTCACTCGGATCGAGCGGGCCGGTCAGCCGCCGCTGATGATCCTCCGGCAGCACGGCGTAGGAACCGTCCCCGGGCCGGGTCTGCAGCAATCCGATGTCCCGCAGATCGCGGTAGGCGTTGGCCACGGTGATCCGCGAGTACTGCAGCGACTGCGACAAGGCGCGTTCGCTCGGCAGTCGGGTGCCCACCGGCAGCTGGCCGTCCAGGATCAACCGGGCGATCCGGAGGAACACCCACCGGTAGAGGGTGCGGGGTGCCGGCAGGCCCGGCGTACCGATCAAGGTGGCGAGCCGGGCTGCGGAGATGGTCGGTACCGGGTTCATCGGTCGATCCAATCGGCTAGTGCTCCTAGCGGACGGCCGACTCCAGGGTCGAGCAGGCCAATTCTTGGAATTGGCCCTATCGTCGGCTGCCCTCCCCACACAGGTCAAACCCGATCGCGGCGCGCCGGCCCCGCCGTGTGTGTGAGGGGGCAGCAGCGACGCCCGGCCCGGAGAGGCGAGCGGCGTCGAGCAACCCTGCCCGACACGCCCCGGTCCACGGGGGCACGCACGGCGTGGACTCCGATAGGGCCACCGATCGGAAATTGGCTCTATCACTTCCGCGAGAACGCGCCATAGTGGCGGCATGCACGAGTCCCTCTCACCGAACCCGATCGAACAGCTCCGGGGCGGACGGCTGCCGGCTCGCCTCCTGCAGTTGTTCGTCGGGCTGGGCATCTTCGGCGTCTCGATCGCCATGATGGTTCGTTCCGAACTGGGCCTGCCGCCCTGGGACGTCCTCCACCAGGGTCTCGCCCAACGCACGTCGCTCAGCTACGGCACCGTGGTCATCCTGCTGAGCCTCGTCGTCCTACTGGCCTGGGTGCCGATGCGGCAGTGGCCGGGATTCGGGACGATCGCCAACGCGATCGTCGTCGGTATCGCGGTCGACGCCACTCTGGCCGTGTTGCCCGCGCCGCACTCGCTGGTGCCCCGGATCGGCTTGCTGCTCGGCGGTGTCCTGCTCAACGGCCTGGCGACCGCGATGTACATCGGCAGCCAGTTCGGGCCCGGCCCCCGCGACGGTCTGA
>JBDIAG010000703.1:0-2698 GCA_039812305.1 Actinomycetales bacterium
GTCGTCCTGGACAACAAGGGCCACACCCGCACCTCCGGAGTGCGCACCGCACGGGTGCCGAACCCGGTCGTCGCCATCACGTCGCCGGCGGCCGGCGCGAACGTCCGCGGCGAGGTGAACGTCCAGGCGACGGTCACCCCGGAGAAGGCGAGCAACGTCGTGCAGTTGCAACGCCGGGTGGGCAACGGCGCCTGGCAGACGATCGGAACCGACTCCAGCTCACCGGTGTACACCGCCCTCGACAATGTGGACGGGCTCGGCCCGGCCGGCACGCAGGTCAGCTATCGCGCCCGCGTGATGGACGGCCGGCAGGCGATCGCCCGCAGTCCCGGGGTGAAGGTGACGATCGCCGGTGAGGCGTTGGCGACGGCCACGCTGCGCTACCAGCGTCCGGCCGGCGACTACGCAGGCTGGGGACTGCACCTGTGGGGCGACGGCATCGACCCGCAGTTCCTCGCCGGCATCAGCTGGGACGCACCGATGCCGCCGACCCGCATCGTCGACGGCTGGGCCGAGTTCGAGATCCCACTGGTCTCCGACACGTCCCCGGTGAACTTCATCGTCCATACCGCGGGCGGCGATTCGGTGCCGGACACCCGCGAACCGGGCGGTGACCGGTCGTTCATTCCCCTGGACCATCCGCAGGTGTGGATCGTGCAGGGCGACGCGACCGTCCACACGACCCAGCCATCGCCCTAAGAAGCGGGTGGTCCACCCGGCACGCAATCGAGGGGTCACGACACGCCCTCACAACGTGATTCTGACGGCGTGTCGTGACCCCTCGACTCGCCCACGGGGGTCGGCCAGCACGGGGAGGCTCTATTCATAGAGCGTCCACTCGGGTATATTACTGGAGTGGAGACTCCAACAAAGAACCGGGCTGATCGCTGGCAGCTGGTCAGAGACGGCCAACGGCACGAGGTGGAGATCACCGAGCGGGGTCTGCACCGCGAGATCACCTGGCGGGTGGACGGCGAGGCCGTGGCCGAGGGGAAGTCCCATGACGAGCGGTTCGCCCTGGCGGCGCCGGGCCATGGCTCGATCGGGCTGCACTTCCGCACCTTCTCGGGCACCCGCCGCGTCACCTGGTTCGAGCATTCGACCGTGCCGGCGGCGCTGGCGGCGAACAAGCTGCTGGTCGGCGGGGCCGATTTCGAACCCGAGCCCGGGTCGAAGGCGGATCGCCGCCAGACCTGGATGCGAGCGCATCCCCGGCTGTACACCGCCCGCCAGGTCGTGCTGGCTGCCGTCGGCGTGGCGCTCGGCGTGCTGGCGACCTGGCTCGGCTCGCGCCTGCTCAGATATCTGCCCGACATCCGGTGGCCCCGGATCCCGTGGCCGGACATCGACTGGCCGGACATCCCACTGCCGCGCATCCCCTGGCCCGACCTGCCGAGCATCCCCCTGCCCGACTGGAACCTCCCGGATCTGCACCTGCCCGGATGGGTCGGCCTGGTCATGGAGGGCGCCAAGTACATCCTGCCGGTCGCCTTCGCCGGCTGGCTGGCCGCACGCGAGGCCAAGCGCCGGCGACGGGCCCGGGCCCGTCCACCGGAAAGTCCTCCGACCCAAACTGATATTGACAATCTTTCTCGTTTAGAGTGACTCCTGACGGTTCGCATCACTCAGGAGGTCACCATGCCCGACGCAGAACAGCTCGCCCGCTTCGAGACTCACGACGGCTTCATCGCGGCCCTCGACCAGAGCGGCGGCAGCACTCCCGGAGCCTTGAAGCTGTACGGCATCGACGAGAGCCAGTACTCGTCCGAAGCCGAGATGTACGAGCTCATCCATGTGGCGAGGGCCCGCATCGTGATGAGCCCGTCATTCACCAGCGAACGCATTCTGGGAGCGATCCTCTTCGAGGCGACGCTCGACGGTGAGATCGACGGCAAAGGCTCGGCCGCGTACCTGTGGGAGGTCAAGGGGATCATCCCCCTCCTCAAGATCGACAAAGGCCTGGACACCGAGCAGGACGGCGTGCAGTTGATGCGAGCCATTCCGGGGCTGGACGAACTGCTCGCGCGTGCCCGGCGCAAGGGCGTGTTCGGCACCAAGGAACGATCGGTCATCCACCGCGCCAGCCCGGAGGGGATCGAGAAGGTCGTGGCGCAGCAGTTCGAGCTGGGCCGGCAGGTGCTGGACGCCGATCTGGTGCCGATCATCGAACCCGAGGTCAACATCAACGCACCGGACAAGGCCGAGGCCGAGACACTGTTGAAGGCCGCGATCCTCCGTCAGCTGGACGCCCTCGACGACCGCAAGGTCGCCCTCAAACTCACGATCCCGACCGTCGACGACTTCTACGCCGACCTGATCGCCCATCCCAAGGTGGCGCGGGTCGTGGCGCTCTCCGGCGGATACTCCCGCGAGGACGCCAACGCCCGGCTCGCCCGCAACCACGGCCTGATCGCGAGCTTCAGCCGGGCACTGCTGGACGGTCTCACCGCCCAGCAGACCGACGCGGAGTTCGATCGCACCCTCGACGCCTCGATCCGCGCCATCCACCAGGCCTCGATCACCTGATCCGGCAATGAAAAGCACCGAACAGCAGTGGGTCTCCGATACCCAGTTCCAGAGCATCGAGGCCGGGCTGCGGGTCGTCGACGCCTGGACCCGGGCTCGGGAGGCCCCCGAGCGGGCACTGGATCTCGCTCTGCGTCGAGAGCACGATCCAGGCGTGGTCGTCGTCGGGCTG
>JBDIAG010000704.1:0-2695 GCA_039812305.1 Actinomycetales bacterium
GCGTCCCCAGTGGCGCCATCAGCCAGAACATCAATTGCAAGGTGATGGGCCGGCGCAGGCCGAGGGTGAGATACATCCCGAAGCGGTCGTAAGGGTTCAGGACGGCACTGGCGCCGAAGTCACGCATGCCTTGGGCGAGATCGCGATCCTTCGACCAGGCGATCACGGGCAGCCCGGGGCGCAACAGGTGGACCGCCTGGACGATGCCGAGATTCGTCAGGTCGTCCCCTGTCAGGGCGAGCACCCCGGCGCACCGGCGATGACCCAAACCGGCGAGTCCGAGAATTGCCGCGTTGGCGGCGTCGCCGGCGACTGCGGGCGGCTCCACGTCGATCTGGGCCGTGTCGATCTTGTCGATCCGGCTGGTGTCGCGATCGATCACGACGAAGCGCAGCCGTTTGGTGTCGAGGGCCTTCGCGACGCGGGCACCGGCACCGCCATACCCGGCAATGATGTGGAAGGGCTCGTCGATGCGTCGCACCTTGCGCCGGAACCGCTGCGCGGCAAGCGCATTGCGGAAGGCATCCTGCTGGATGAGCTGGATCGACATACCGACCGTGATCGCCCACGCCACCACGCTGGCGTAGATGCTGCCGGTAATCCACAGCCGCTGCTCAGTGGTGAAGGCGTTGGGCACCTCACCGAAGCCGATGGTCGTGGCCGTGTAGCTCATCACGTAGAACGCTTCGAAGACCGTGAGGTGATTGGGCTTGCCGTCGGCATCGACGCCCGGGGCGAGCGTCAGCCCGACGACGGCGACCGTGAAGACGGTGACCAGGATGAGCAGCGGCATGCGCAGGCGCCGCAGGAGCAGGAACATCGCGTCGGTCGACGGCACCTCGCTGGGGATCGGCACCTCGACCTGCCGCAAGTGGCTGGTCCGGCGTCGCCGATGCTTGCCCAGGAGCAAGGGGGGAACCACGGGGCTGCTCCGCTCAGCGCCGCTGGTAGGTCACGGTCTCGGTGACGAGCAGGATGATCGAGATGACGTTCGCCAAGAGCGCCCCACCCGAGAGGGAGACGACCGAACTCATCTGGGACGGGCTGAGCGTGCTGTCCGAGGCGCTGCTGAGGGCGATCCAGGTGATGGCCGCGGCGAGCAATTGGATGACGGCCACCAGGCTGGTGGCGAGATGCAGTGCCCCGATCTGCGTTCGGTCGCCGAACTTGAGGATGACCGCGACGACGTTGACGACGACCGCGGCATACAACTCATAGATGTTGTGCACGTGCGGATCGGTCAAGTCACCGACGAAGTAGCCGAAGTTCAACGTCCCGGCCAACACCACGAAGAAGCCGAAGACGACCTTTTCCAAGCTCACGAGGCAAGACCATACCTAGGCCGAGCGGCCTCGGGGTACTCCTCAGCTGACGTCGAGCGGGAGTTGCATTTCCAACAGCGACTTGCCGAGCTGGTCCTCGGCGGGGAGCTCAACCGGATAGGTGCCGGTGAAGCACGCCGTGCACAGCCGGTCACGTGGCTGGGTGGTGGCCGCGATCATGCCGTCCTCGCTGATATAGCCGAGGGAGTCGGCGCCGATGGAGCGGCAGACGTCGGCGACGTCGAGGCCGGTGGCGATGAGTTCGGCGCGCGTCGCGAAGTCGATGCCATAAAAGCAGGGCCAGCGCACCGGCGGTGAGGAGATGCGGACGTGGACTTCCGCGGCGCCGGCCTCGCGCAGCATACGAACGAGGGCCCGCTGGGTGTTGCCGCGCACGATGGAGTCGTCGACCACCACCAGGCGCTTGCCCTTGATGACCTCGCGCAGCGGGTTGAGCTTGAGACGTATGCCGAGCTGCCGGATGGTCTGGTTCGGCTGGATGAAGGTCCGCCCGACGTAAGCGTTCTTGACCAGGCCCTGGCCGTAGGGAATCCCCGACTCCTGCGCGTAGCCGATCGCGGCCGGAGTGCCGGACTCCGGCGTCGGGATGACGAGATCGGCCTCGACGGGATGCTCGCGCGCGAGGGTGCGCCCCATCTCCACCCTGGCCTCGTGCACGACCCGGTTGTTGATGGTGGTGTCCGGCCGCGCGAGATAGACGTACTCGAACACGCAGCCCTTCGGCTGCGCCTCGGCGAACCGGCACGAGCGGAGCCCGTTCTCGTCGATCGCGACGAACTCCCCCGGCTCGATCTCTCGGATGTATGCCGCGCCGACGATGTCGAGCGCGGCCGTCTCCGACGCGATGGCCCAGCCCCGATCGAGGCGGCCGAGGACGAGGGGACGGATCCCCTGGGGGTCGCGCGCGGCATACAACGTGTGCTCGTCCATGAAGACGAAACTGAAGGCCCCCCGCAAGGTCGGGAGCACCTCGAGGGCGCGCTCCTCGATGGTCTTGGTCGGGTCATCGACCAACAACGCGGTGACCAAGGCGGTGTCGGTGGTGTTGCCGCGGCGAAGTTCGCCGGCGTGGACGTCGAAGCCCTGGGCGGCGCGCTCCATGACGATCTCGCGAAGCTCGGCCGAGTTGATGAGATTTCCGTTGTGCGCCAAGGCAACCGTGAATCCGGAGTGGCCGCCGAGGGTGGGTTGCGCGTTCTCCCACGTCGAGCCGCCGGTCGTGGAGTAGCGGCAGTGACCCACCGCGATATGCCCGGTCAGGCTCGCCAATGAGCGTTCGTCGAACACCTGCGAGACCAGGCCCATGTCCTTGTAGACCAGCAGTCGGTGACCGTCGGACGCCGCGATGCCCG
>JBDIAG010000705.1:0-2679 GCA_039812305.1 Actinomycetales bacterium
CGAGCGGGTCGCGGCGTCGAAGGGCAGGCGGGAGACGAAGGACCGGTCGATCTTCAGCTCGTCCAACGGCAGCCGGGAGAGGTAGCTGAGCGAGGAGTAGCCGGTGCCGAAGTCGTCCATCGACACGTTGACGCCGACCGAGCGCAACGCGGTGAGCCGCGGGATGACGTCCTCCAGGCCGACGAGCATCGCAGTCTCGGTGATCTCCAGCAGAAGCCGGTCGGGCTGCAGGCCGAACTCGTCCAGAACCCCCAGCAGCTGGACGACGAAGTCCGGCCGGGACAACTGCAGGGCCGAGACGTTCACCGACACGACCGGACGTCCCAGTCGCTGGAAACGCACTGCGGCAGCGCAGGCCTCGCGCAGGATCCACTCCCCCAACACGTCCATCAGCCCGGAGCGCTCGGCCAGCGGCACGAACTGTTCCGGGGAGATCCAGCCCCGCTCGGGGTGGTTCCAGCGGGCCAGCGCCTCGACGCCGCGCACCTCGCCCGTGCACAGGTCGACGATCGTCTGGAACGCCATCTCCAACTCGTTGTTGGCGATCGCGGACTCCAGGTCGCGACGCAGGGCGGCCCGGTCGAGTTCGTACCCGTGGACGTCGTCGTCGAAGTACGAGACCGGCACCCGGCCCACGATGCGAGCGGGAGCCTCCGCCGACTCGACCGCGGCCTCGGCCTGCTCGATGAGTTCGTTCGCACGCTGATCGCTGGTGTTGCGGCTGATGCCGATCCGGCAGCGGAGGTCCACGATCGCGAACTCCGTGCGGAACGGGACGGAGAGCGCGTGGGCGATCCGGTCGGCGACGACGTCGGCCGCGTCGTCGTGCGACGTCAGGAGAACACCGAAGGTGTCGCCGCCCAGGCGGGCCAGTTCGACGTCCATGCCGACCGCCTGCCGCAGTCGGTCGGCGACCATGATGATGACCTGGTCGCCGCAGGGGTAGCCCCAGCGGCGGTTGACGTCGGCGAAGTTCACGAGTCCCACCACGATGACAGTGGACGCCGCCGCGTCGGGCCGGCGCAGTTGCGTTCCGACCTGGCTGACGAAGCTCCGCCGGTTGCCGATGTTGGTCAGGGGATCCACGAGCGCCTGGCGGGCGAGCCGGGCGGCGAGCTCCGACGTCTGGGAGTTGTCGCGGACGGTGAGCACGAAACCGCCGACCGCATCGTCGCCGGTCCGGGCGGTGACCGTCACCTCGACCGGGATGGTGCGGCCGTCGCGGTGGGTGGCCATCAGTTCCATCGTCAGCTGGGAGCCCTCGAGCAGCCCGGTGAGCGCGATCTGGACGCGCTCGGCGTCCTCGGGAACGAGAAAATCGGCGAGCCGGCGGCCGCGCATGCTGGCCGGAGTGCGGCCGAGCACGGTCGTGCTCATCGCCGAGCAGTAGGTGACCGCGGCGGATTCGGACAGGACGAGGACGACATCGCTCGTGCCCGACATCAACGCCGCGAGCCGTCGCTCGCCGGTCTGCCGGACGGTCGAGATCGCCTCCGCGCTGCGCTTGCGCAGGTGGCGCAGGTGGCGCTGCTGCACGCGGTCCCAGGAGATCGTGGCGATGATGAGCAGCAGGAGGCAGGCGAGCGTAACCGGGATGAGCATCGAGTCCACCGGCTGACGTTCGCTCGGATCGTTGATCAGACAGCCCATCCGCGCGAAACAGACGACCAGACAGAGAGTCAGGGCGACCGAAGTGAGCATCAGACGCCGTTGCGCCTTGGCTCCGGACCACTCCTTCGTGGCGCGCACGAAGCGCGGATGGGTGGTGAACCAGGCGACCGGATCGTCCGGCTTCACGAGTGAGAGCCGAACGGGCGGCAACGCACCCGACGTGCGCTGCTCCCTGACGACCGCCATCAACGTCTCCCTTGCCGACCGCCATTGCGGTATGCGCTCTTCTGGTTCGCTATGGGGATCGTCAAACAGTCGTCGGGGGTGGAGGGTGAATCGGCTAACAACACCCGACCAGTGGACGCGGGTCGCGCGATCGGTCTAATCACCTGACCGATCTGCACCTTGCGCCGGGTCGGATCGGTGCTACGTCACACCCGCATGTACTCCGGAATCGCGGCCAGGTACGAGTCCCGGTTCCGGCGCACCTCGGCGACCGAATCGCCCCCGAATTTCTCCACGACGGCGTCGGCGAGAACGAGTGCGACCATCGCCTGGGCGACGACGCCCGATGCGGGCACGGCGCACACGTCGGAACGCTGGTGAATGGCCTGGGCCTTCTCGCCGGAGATGACGTCCACCGTATCGAGAGCCCGGGGCACGGTCGCGATCGGCTTCATCGCGGCCCGCACGCGCAGGACGTCCCCGGTGCTCATGCCGCCCTCGGTGCCACCGGCCCGGCCGGTGCGGCGCCGCAACCGGCCGTCGGCGTCCATCTCGATCTCGTCGTGGGCAGCCGAACCGCGCCGGGCGGCCGTCTTGAAGCCGTCGCCCAGCTCGACGCCCTTGATCGCCTGAATGCCCATCAGCGCGCCGGCGAGACGGGAGTCGAGCCGGCGGTCCCAGTGGACGTGCGAGCCGAGGCCCGGCGGCAGCCCGTAGGCGAGCACCTCGACGACGCCGCCCAGGGTGTCGCCAGCCTTGCGGGCGGACTCGACCTCGTCCAGCATCGCGGCGGACGTGGTCTGGTCATGGCAGCGCAACGGATCCGCGTCGAGCGCGTCGACG
>JBDIAG010000706.1:0-2678 GCA_039812305.1 Actinomycetales bacterium
ACACCGTGCTGCACCTGCTGGCCGCCGCGCACGAGGCCGGCGTCGACTTCGACCAGCACGACATCGACGCGCTCTCCCGGGTCACCCCGTGCATCTGCAAGGTGGCGCCGAACTCGTCCAGCTACTACATGGAGGACGTCCATCGGGCCGGCGGCATCGTCGCCATCATGGGCGAGCTGGACCGCGGCGGGCTGCTCGACCGCAATGTGCACGCCGTGCACTCCCCCGACCTGGACAGCTGGCTGGACGACTGGGACATCCGCGGCGGACGGGCCAAGCCGGAGAACGCCGACCTCTTCTACGCCGCTCCCGGCGGCGTCCGGACGACCGAGGCGTTCTCGTCCACGAACCGCTGGACGTCGCTGGACACCGACGCCAGCAACGGCTGCATCCGTGCGGTGGCCACGCCCTACACCGCCGACGGCGGGCTGGCCGTGCTGTACGGGAACCTCGCCGAGGACGGCTGCATCGTGAAGACCGCCGGCGTCCCCGCCGAGCAATGGGAGTTCAGCGGCCCGGCCAAGGTCGCCGAATCCCAGGAGGAGGCGGTGGAGAAGATCCTCAGCGGCCAGATCGTCGCCGGCGACGTGGTGGTGGTCCGCTACGAGGGCCCCAAGGGCGGCCCGGGCATGCAGGAGATGCTGTACCCGACGTCCTACCTGAAGGGGGTCGGGCTCGGCCCGAAGTGCGCGCTGATCACCGACGGCCGGTTCTCCGGCGGCTCGTCGGGGCTGTCCATCGGGCACGTCTCGCCCGAGGCGGCATCCGGCGGCACCATCGGCCTGGTCGAGGACGGCGACATCATCACCTTCTCGATCCCGAACCGCACCGTCACCCTCGAGGTGGACGACGCCACCCTGGCCGCGCGCCGGGCCGAGGCCGAGGCGCGGGGCTGGAAGCCGCGGACCCGGCAGCGGAAGGTGTCGCCGGCGCTGAAGATCTTCGCGATGCTGGCGCAGTCCGCCGACAAGGGCGCGGCCCGGCGGGATCCGGACGAGCTCTGAGGGCACACCGGCCGGAGCCGCTCAGGCGCCCGGCACCTGCCAGGGGTTCTCCTCGATCTCCTCGTCCTCGATCGGTGCCCGCGCCGTGAGGTGCGCGCCGATCGCGGCGAGCAGCACCGCCGGGATGAAGAGCAGGCCGGCGGACAGGATCAGCAACAGGCAGATCACGCCGAGGATGCCGGTGCAGGTCCAGGCGACGAACACCCGGCGCCGCCGCACCAGCACCGGCACCGCGGTCAGCGCCAACGGGATCAGCAGCGGCGGGAACACCAGCCAGCCGAGCAGCGTGTAGGCCGCCACGGCGGTCGCACCCGACGGGGTCGGCACCGCGATCAACGGCATGAAGGCGAAGAACACCGATGCGACCACGGTGTACAGCACCGCGGCCCACTGCCAGAGTCTCGCCTGCCTCGCCACACTCACCCGCCAAGTATCCGGCATCGGCTGGCGGTTCCCTAGGCCAGCACCTTCCGCACCAGGTCGGTGTCGCAGTTGCCACCCGACATGATCACCGCGGCGGTGGCGCCGGGTTCGCGATCGGTGTCGGCGAGCAGGCCGGCCAGCGACAGCGAACCCGCCGGTTCCGGCATCTGGTGGGTGGCCTGCCACATGATCCGCATGGCGGCCTCGGCGTCCGCCTCACTCACCCGGACGAAGCGCGCGACGCCGCCGACCATGGCGGCAACCGCCTCCGGCACCGGGGTCCGGGTGGCCACCCCGTCGACGAAGGTGTCGGCGTCCGGGGTGCTCACGGCGCGTCCCGCCGCGAACGAGAGGGCGTGCGCCGGGGCACGGTCGGCGACCACGCCGACGATCCGGGTGGCCGCTCCCAGCAGGTCCCGGACGGCGAGGTGCGCGCAGATGCCCGAACCCAGCCCGACCGGCACGTAGACCACGTCGAGACGTCCGGCCTGGGCATGCAGCTCGGCCGCACCGGTGGCGACACCGGCCACCAGGTCGGGATGGAACGACGGCACGAAGATCAGGCCACGCTCGGCGGCCAGCACCCGGGCGTGCTCGAGGGACTCCTGGAAGTCGCGGCCGTGCACCACCAACTCGGCACCGAAGCCCGCCATCGACGCGTTCTTGTCCGGGCTGTTCCCCTCGGGGACGACGATGGTGGCCGACAACCCGTGCTCGCGGGCTGCGAAGGCGACCGACTGGCCGTGGTTGCCGCGGGTGGCGGCGATCAGGCCGGGCACCGACGTCGCCGCTGTGCGCACCAGCCGGTCGGCGAAGACCAGTCCGCCGCGCACCTTGAACGCCCCGGTCGGGGTGGCGTTCTCGTGCTTGACCCAGGTCGGCGTCCCGGTGATCCGCTCCAGCAGCGGCCAGCGGTAGGCGGGCGTCACCGGCACGTGGGCGGAGACGATCCGGGTAGCGTCGGCGAGGTCCTCGGCGGTCAGCATGTGCCGAGCGTAGACCCGGCCTCCGGACCGGACCCGTTCGCCGATCGAGCCGATCCGGGCGCCCACCCGTCAGGCCAGCGACGGCAGCAGCGCGACGACGCCGGCGATGGTGCCGAGGCTGGCCAGCGTGGACAGCGCCACGACGCTCGCGACCAACTCGGGGTTCGAACCGTACTCGCGGGCCAGCATGAAGGCGTTCACCGCGGTCGGCATCGCGCAGGCCAGGATCAGGCTGCTCAGCTCGGGCCCATCGAGCCGCAGCAGC
>JBDIAG010000707.1:0-2677 GCA_039812305.1 Actinomycetales bacterium
CAGGTCGAGGAGTTGCGGCGCCAGCGAGCGACCATCCGCAGCCAGGAGCTGACGCGGCTGGCCGACGAACTGCAGCATCTCGTCATCGACGGCTTGGCCGCGCTGCGGCGCAGCATCGCCACCGCCCGTGCCGGTGCGGACACGGTGGCATCCATCGGCGATGCCAGCCGCCGGCTCCTCGAGGACCTGCGCGACCTGCTCGGGGTGCTCCGCGGAGAAGGCACCTCCGACCCCCGGCCCAGCCGGTCCGCCGGCTGGCGACGACTCCTGCGAAGCGTCCGGATCGTCCTCGCCGTCGTCTTCGCCCTGCTCACCGCGGCGACCGTGCTGCTTCGTCTGCCGGATCTCGTCGACGGAGACCCCCAGACGGTGTTGCCGGTGCTGTGGCTGCTGGCGTGCTGCCTCGTCCTGCTCAACCACACCGCGGGCGGTCTCGTCGCCGCCGTGGCCCTGTTGCGCGGCGCGACGACGCCCGCCGGCGACATCCCGTGGGAGATGATCCTCGCCCCGCTCGTCGGCTTCGCCGCCCTGTATCGCCCGTCCCGCCTGCGGATCGCGGTGGCGGCACTCGCCTTCGCCTGCACCTGGCCGGCCCTGCCGCGCCCCGATGGCCAGGGTTACATCGTCGCCGCCTGCTACGGGGCCTGTGACGGTGCGGCGGTCGCCCTGGCTGCCGCCCACTTCCGGGACAGCCGGGCCGAGGCCACGCAGCAGGCGGCGCAGCTGGAGCGCGAATGTCTGCAGATCCGCGAACGGGAACGTCACGCGGTCGCTCGCGAACTGCACGACGTCGTCGGCCATCAGCTCTCGGTGATCAGCCTGTTGCTGATGGCCGGCGACTTCCGGGATCCCCGGGCCAGGAAGGTCGTTCTCAACCAGGTCCAGGCGGCCACCGACGCGGCGGGCGACGAACTCGGGACGTTGCTGGACTCGATGCGCGTGACGACCGGCGAGGCGTGCCCGGCCGGGCCCCTGGTCAGCCCCTTACGGGCGGCGGAGTCTCTCGGTGCCCGACTGCGCCAGGCCGGCTTCGCGACTGTGCTGGATCTCGACCCGGCCGTGGACGACCTCGACCCGACCACTCAGCGCACCCTGTCGCGGATCCTGCAGGAGGCGACGACCAACATCCTGCGCTATGCCCCAGCCGGCTGCACGTGTCAGTTCCAGCTCGACGTCCAGACCCACCGAGTTCGGCTTCGCGTCGTCAACCCGCTGCCCGACCGGCGCCGGCGGAGTGACCTCGCCCACGGCTGGGGGCTGCGCGGTCTGCGCGAACGAGTCGATCTCACCGGTGGCACGTTCCGCGCCGGACCTCACCATGCCCAGTGGCGAATCGACGTGACGCTGCCCCACCCGGTGCGCCGGCCGGTGGCCATCGGTTCGGAACCGGCCACGAGCTCGACCCCGGCCGGGGTCGGCGCCGTCGCCTCCTGAACCGGGATCGCCGCCGACCCGGTGCCGCGGGGCTCAGCCGTCGAACCGGGCGCGGACCGCGTCGCCGTGGGCGGGCAGATCTTCGGCGGCGGAGAGGGCGTACACGTGCTCGGCCACCTCGGCCAGGGCGGAGGCGGAGTAGTCGATCACGTGGATGCCACGCAGGAACGACTGCACCGACAGGCCACTGGAGTGCCGCGCGCAGCCACCGGTGGGCAGCACGTGGTTCGAGCCGGCCAGGTAGTCCCCCAGCGAGACCGGCGAGTGCGCCCCGACGAAGACCGCCCCGGCGTTTCGCACCCGGCCCGCGACCTCGGCCGCCTGCGCGGTCTGGATCTCCAGGTGCTCGGCACCGTAGGCGTTCACGACGACCAGCCCCTCGTCGAGATCGTCGACCAGCACGATTGCCGACTGCGGACCCGCCAACGCCGCGGCCACCCGCTCGGTGTGCTTGGTGGCCGCCACCGCGATCTCCAGCAGTTCCGCCACCTCGCGGGCGAGCTCGGCCGAATCGGTGACCAGCACCGAGGCTGCCTGCGGATCGTGCTCGGCCTGGCTGATGAGATCCGCCACCACGTGGCGCGGATCGGCGGTCTCGTCCGCCAGGATGGCGATCTCGGTCGGGCCGGCCTCGGCGTCGATCCCGATGATGCCCCTCAGGAGGCGCTTGGCGGCCGCCACGTAGATGTTGCCCGGGCCGGTGACCAGGTCGACCGGCTCGCAGACCAGGTCGCCGGCGCCGTCGCGGGCGCCGAAGGCGAACATCGCGATCGCCTGGGCACCGCCCACCGCGTAGACCTCCTCCACGCCGAGGAGCGCGCAGGCGGCCAGGATCGTCGGGTGCGGAAGCCCGCCGAACTCCTTCTGCGGCGGGGAGGCCACCGCCAGGGACTCGACGCCGGCGGTCTGCGCCGGCACGACGTTCATCACCACCGAGCTCGGGTAGACGGCGCGGCCGCCCGGCACGTACAGCCCCACCCGCTCGACCGGCACCCACCGTTCGGTGACCGTGCCGCCGATGCTGACATGGGTCTCGGTGTCGGTACGGCGCTGGTCGGCGTGCACGATCCTGGCCCGCCGGATCGACTCGGCCAAGGCGTCGCGCACGGCCGGGTCGAGACCTTCCAGAGCGTCGTCGAGTGCCTCGGCCGGTACCCGGATGCTCGCCGGTCGCACTCCGTCGAATCGCTCGGCCAACTCCAGCAGCGCCTCCTCGCCGCCCGAACGCACCTGGTCGATCACC
>JBDIAG010000708.1:0-2672 GCA_039812305.1 Actinomycetales bacterium
GAGGAGAACCGGGACGGCTCCAACCACAACCTCTCCTGGAACCACGAGGCCGAGGGCCGCACCAACCAGGTGGAGATCCTCGCCGATCGGCACCGCACCCAGATGGCGATCCTGTCCACCCTGCTGCTGTCGGTCGGCACGCCGATGCTGCTCGGCGGCGACGAGCTCGGCCGCACGCAGGGCGGCAACAACAACGCCTACTGTCAGGACAACCACATCAGCTGGCTGAACTGGCGGATCGCCGACGACCGCCGGGCCTCCAAGCCGCTGCGACAGGGCAGCCTGGAGGGCATCCGCGAACTGCTGCGGCTGCGCGCCACCTACGCCGCGCTGCGGCCGACCCTGCGGCCGGACGGGCGCCCGGTCACCCTCGACGGCGGGACGGACGTCGGCTGGTTCGCCCCGGACGGGCGCCCGATGCACCACGAGGACTGGCACGATTCGTCGCTGCGCACGCTGCAGATGGCGCTGCACGGCGAGGTGGCCGCCTCGCAGACGGTGCTGGTGGTCGTGCACGGCAGCGACGACCCGATCGAGATCACCCTGCCGGGCCGGCCCTGGGCGGCCACCTGGCGCAAGGAGTGGGACTCCGCGGCCTTCGCCGAGGCCACCTGGAAGGCCGACGCCGAACGCGACTGGCCGGTGATCCCCGGCGGGGAGACGACGATCCTGACCGGCGCCACCGTGGCACTCTTCGTCGAGGTGCGTCCCTGACCGGGCGGGCTCAGTCCCCGACGATGGCCGGCGGCGCCGCGCGGAAGAACCGGGTTCGCCAGAGCAGGAAGGCGATCCCGAGCAGCGCCCAGGCCCCACCGATCATCTTGGCCGTCGAATCCAGGCTGAACCACAGGTACAGGTTGATCGCGATGCCGAGAACCGGGAGCACGATCCAGCCGAGCGTGGCGGCGAATCCCCGCTCGGTGACGAACCGGACGTAGGTGGCGATCACCGAGGCATTGACGAAGATGAACGCCACGAACGCGCCGAAGTTGATCATCGAGGCGGCCGCGTTGAGATCCAGGAACATCGCCGAGCACGCCAGGACGCCGATCAGGACGAGGTTTCCGGATGGCACCAGCCGGCGGTTGAGCAGGGCGAACGGACGCCGCGGCAGAGCACCGTCGCGCCCCATCGCATACAGCAGGCGCGCCGCGCTCATCTGCTGGGTGATGCCGCAGCCGAGCACGGCGACCAGATAGCCGCCGATGAAGACCGCCTGGAAGGCCGCTCCGCCGATGTGCCGGGCGATCTCCGGGGAGGCACCGACGATGTTGCCGACCTCGCTGACATCGGGGAACAGCGTCTGCATCGCATAGGTCACGGCGACGAAGAAGACGCCGGCGGCCGCGACGATGACGAGGATGGCCCGCGGAATGTCGCGGCGCGGGTCCTCCGCCTCCTCGGCCAGGGTCGAGACCGCGTCGAAACCGAGGAAGGAGAGCGCCAGCACGGCGGCACCGGCCATGATCGAGCCGGGCTCGACCCCCGCCGCCGAGAACGGCTGGAGGCCGAACGCGGCCGACCCGGCATCGCTGAGAATGCTCCGGACGGTCAGCACCACGAAGGCGACCGCCACCACGATCTGGATGACCACGAGGACGAGGTTGACCTGGGCCGCCAGGCGCACCCCGATCAGGTTCAGCACCGTGCAGACGAGGATCGTGAGCGCGATCCAGACCCACGCCGGGACGCTCGGGAAGGCGACCGTCATGTAGATCGACGACAGGAGGGCGTTGATCATCGGCAGCAACAGGTAGTCGAGCGTCGCCGTCCACCCGACGAGAAAGCCGACGTGCGGATTGATCGCCTTCGCCGTGTAGGTGTAGGCGGAGCCGGCGGCCGGATATCTCCGCACCATCTTCGCGTAGCCGGCAGCGGTGATGGCCACCGCCACCAGCACGACCAGATAGGCCAGCGGCACCCGCCCGTCCGTCTCGTCGGCGACGATGCCGAAGGTGTCGAAGACCGCCAGCGGAGCCATGTAGGACAGCCCGATGAAGACGATGTGGCGCAGCGACAGTGAGCGCTGCAGATGCGGCCGGCCCGGTGCCGGGGCGGCCGCGTGCGTTCCGGTCACGGCCGGATCGTGGGCTGGCATGGGCTCACTCCTCGTGGTCATGGGTCGAGCACGACTCGCGTAGCGAGTAGGTCGGTGCCGGCGGCGCGGCCACGCCGGCGTCGTGGACGATCTCCCCGCCGACGATGGTCAGCTCGGCCCGCTGCTGCAGCAGCCCGCGGGGATCCGTCTCGTGGTCGTAGAGGTTGTCCGACCAGCAGACCAGGTCGGCATGCGCGCCCACCCGCAGCGTCCCGAGATCGTCCTGCGCGTGGAAGGCCCAGGCGCCTTCGGCGGTGTAGCCGCGGATCGCGTCGTCGAGACCGAGTCGCTCGTCCGGCGTCCAGGACTGCCGTCCGTCCAGGCCGGCCCGGGTGAGTGCGGAGTAGAGGCCCACCAGCGGGTCCATCTCGCCGACCTGCCAGTCGCTGGAGAGCGAGACGTGCGCGCCGGATTCCATCAGAGAACGGAACCGCCAGGCCCGGTCCCAGCGTCGCTCGCCGATGTTGTCCATCCAGGTGCCGCCGACGAGATCCGGCGAGCAGTGCCGGGGCTGCATCGCGGCGGTGACGCCCAGCTCGGCGAACCGCGGCAGATCGTCGGGATGCAGGCACTC
>JBDIAG010000709.1:0-2661 GCA_039812305.1 Actinomycetales bacterium
TCAGAGTCGTAGCCGAACTCCTGCACCAACTGCCCCGCGACGAATCCCATGCGCGCCGCTCGAGAGCCGTCGGCCGGTTGCTCCGCGGTCATGCCCACTACCACACCCCTTGTCCTTCGTCCGGGAGCCGCAATCACCGCCCTGATCCGTGGGAATGTTGCAGCTTCGCCGCCGTGCGAGACAGAAGGTACCGTGAACCGGCGGACCTGGCTAAGCCGCGACGGGTGTTCGAGAGCATCTCGAAACACAATCGCACATCGCCGTTGAGGTCAATTGTGCTCACGCCCGACGAGAGGTCATACCGACTAGTAGAGTTTCCTCTCGGCCGCCCGAAATCGACCCGGCATACCCTCGCCGATTGTTCACCTCCGGGGTAACGCAAGACCCCGGAGGCGGCCGCACGGCCAGAGCCGGCTCGGCCGCCGCACCGCCGGCCGCGTGACAGCGTCGGCCGCTCGTGATTGGCTCGGGGGCATGGGTCGCGTCACGACACGGGTTCCGGCCAGCCGGTTCACGAACGGCACCACTGCCGTCGCCCGGCCGGAGACGATCGTGGTCGAGGAGCCCCTGGAGATCCGCGTGGACGGGGAGTCCGTCGTGGTCACCATGCGCACCCCCGGCGACGACGTCGACCTCGCCTTCGGCCTGCTGCTCGCCGAAGGGGTCATCGAGAGTCCCGACGAGGTGCACACCGCCCTGCATTGCCAGGATCTCGGGGAGGACGGCCGGCCGACCTTCAACGTCCTCGACCTCTCCCGGCGGGCCGGGCTGCCGGCGGTCGACCTGTCCGGCCGGCGCACCTTCGGAATGAGCTCGGCGTGCGGCGTCTGCGGATCCGCGGTGATCGAGGCGATCCGCACCCGGCAGCGTCTGGCGGAGATCGCCGACGACCCGACGTCGATCCCGGTGGACCTGCTGCTGGAGCTCCCGGAACGGATGCGGGCCGCCCAGGCGGTCTTCGCCCGGACCGGCGGTGTGCACGCGGCCGGTCTGTTCACCCCCGACGGCGAGCTGGTGGCGATCCGTGAGGACGTCGGTCGGCACAACGCCACCGACAAGGTGATCGGTCACGTCGCCCGCACCCTCGGCTGGCCGTTGCCCCGGCTGATCCTGGTGCTGTCCGGCCGCATCTCCTTCGAGCTCGTCCAAAAGGCATGGGTGGCAGGCATTCCCATCATCGGCGCGGTCTCGGCTGGTTCTTCGATGGCGGTCGAGACGGCCGAGGCCGCCGGAATCACGCTGGCCGGGTTCGTCCGCCCGCCCAAGCTCGTCTGCTACACCCGTCCGGACCGCTTGCTGTCCGGATCGGTGGTGGCCTAGGCCGCCGAACAATCCCGGCACGTCGTAACCTGTCGGGGACGGCCCCAAGGGTGGAGTATGAGTTGTGAATCACAGACGACTCCGGGTCCCGGAACAGAACGACGTCTGTTGCACGAAGAGAGATGAGAGGACGCCACATGGCTAGCTCGAGGGATATCGGCCCGATTCTGAACGGGCTTCCGGCCAACTTGCCGGATATCGATCCCGAGGAGACATCGGAGTGGCTCCAAGCCCTGGATGCCGTCAGCGACACCGCGGGCCGGCGCCGGGCCCGTTACCTGATGCTGCAGCTCAACCAGCGTGCGCGTGAACTGGGCGTGGGGGTGCCGTCGCTGACGGTCACCGACTACATCAACACGATCCCCCCGGAGCGCGAGCCCTACTACCCCGGCGACGAGGTGCTGGAGCGGCGGTTCCGTGCCTACCTCCGCTGGAACGCCGCGATGATCGTGCACCGGGCGCAGCGTCCGGGCATCGGCGTCGGCGGCCACATCGCCTCCTACGCGTCGTCGGCGACCATGTACGAGGTCGGCTTCAACCACTTCTTCCGCGGCCGCGACCACGCCGGCGGCGGTGACCAGGTCTTCTTCCAGGGGCACGCGGCACCGGGCATGTACGCCCGGGCCTTCCTCGAGGGTCGCCTCTCCGAAGACCAGTTGGACGGCTTCCGCCAGGAGCTGTCGCACCCGGGCGGCGGCATGCCGTCCTACCCCCACCCCCGTCTGATGCCGAACTTCTGGCAGTTCCCGACCGTGTCGATGGGTATCGGCCCGGCGAACGCGATCTACCAGGCCCAGTTCAACAAGTACCTGCACAACCGCGGGATCAAGGACACCTCCCAGCAGCAGGTGTGGGCATTCCTCGGCGACGGCGAGATGGACGAGCCGGAGAGCCGCGGCTTCCTGCAGTTGGCCGCGGTGGAGGAGCTCGACAACCTCAACTTCGTCATCAACTGCAACCTGCAGCGGCTCGACGGGCCGGTCCGCGGTAACGGCAAGATCATCCAGGAGCTCGAAGGCACCTTCCGGGGCGCCGGCTGGAACGTCATCAAGGTCATCTGGGGCCGGGAGTGGGACCTCCTGCTCGCCAAGGACGGCGACAACGCCCTGACCCACCTGATGAACAACACTCCGGACGGTGACTACCAGACCTTCCGGGCCGAGAACGGCGCATTCATCCGCGAGCACTTCTTCGGGCGCGACCCGCGCACCAAGCGGATGGTCGCCGACATGTCGGACGCCGACATCTGGAAGCTCAAGCGCGGTGGGCACGACTACCACAAGGTCTACTCCGCCTTCAAGGCCGCCAGCGAGCACAACGGCCAGCCGACGGTCATCCTGG
>JBDIAG010000710.1:0-2659 GCA_039812305.1 Actinomycetales bacterium
GAGTCGGCGGCGTGCCGCATCCACGTCGCCAAGCTCGCGCAACGCGTCGGGCTGACCGTCCGGGAGATCGCCGAGCTGTTCTCGGCCCTTCCCGCCGACCCGGAACCCGACGACTGGGGCCGGGTGGCCGTCCAGCTCATCGGCCAGGCCGAGCAACGCGTCGCCGACCTCAAAGCCCAACTCGACTCGCTCGGATCGGATGCCAAGCTCTGCGAGCTTGGAGCTGCACTCGATTCCTGATCCGCCCCGGCCGGCCGTCGGGCGGCGATCCGACCCGCCCTTGACTTCAACATATGTTGAAGGTCGAGTCTGTTGGTGTGGACACTCGGCTACTCACCGATCTAGGACCAGCACACCCACTCGCCGAGTGGCTCGCCGCACAGCCGGCCGGCCTACGTCCCGAGGTGATCTCTGAAGCCGCCCGCGATGCGGTGGTCGTAGGCTTGGGCGTGAGCACTCGCGCGGCCCACGAGGTATTCGACTTCGTCACCGCTGCTACCTGGCTCTTGATCGAGCGCGGGTTCACGACCATCGCCGTGCTGGACAATCAGCGCGTCGCCGACCTCTACGACCGGTATATATCCGGTGAGGACATCGACCTCAATCATGCGCTCGCCCAGGCCTGGGGGCCGTGGCAAATCGCCGAAATGCGCGACGCCTTGGTCCGGTTGCGCGAGCACAACCAGACCCGGACCGACGCACCGGTGCGGATCATCGGCATTGCCAGCTCGCGGGTCCTGTCCGCGGACTATGACCGCATCCTTGACTTGCTCAGCGGCATCAATGCGCGCACGGCCGCAAGAGTCGAAGCGCTCCTGGACGTCATCCGTGTCGCTCACGGCAGCGGGGAACATGTACTGCGCGCCCACGGCACCCACCCGGGCACCCCGTTCGTGGACCTGGCACGCAGCGCCCGCGACTATGTGGCCGACCTGGAGCCCAGCGGCGAGCGGCATGCCGCACTGGAGCTTCTTGACGCGGTGGTCGATTTCCATGCCAACGTGATCGGCGTCGGATACGACATGGCCCGCGAGGAACACGCCGCCGCCGGCCGGCTCCTGAACCACCACCGCCGTACCGGGGAACGAATCGTGCTGTGGGAGGGCAGCGCTCACATCGCGGCACACCCCGGCCCAATGCTCGGTCCACACCTGCGAACCGAACTGGGCGATCAGTACCTCGCCGTTCACATCACCTTCGGCCACGGCCGCATCCCCGGAATCACCATCCCCGCCCCACGAACCGACTCCATCGACGCGCAACTTGCTGTCTCGGGCAGTGCGCGCACCCTCGACCTGCGCACACCACCGGCGGCCACGATCGCAGAACACCTCGAACGCCCCTGGCCCACCAGGCTCATCTCCGGGCTGTACGACCCCGCCGAGGACGCCGAGCACTACATCGACTTGCCCGCCCTCGCCGAGAGCTTCGACGCGCTGGTCTACATCCCTGCCATCACGCCCACACACCCACTCCCCGACGAATGATGTTCCCCCGAGTTCCGCTCGCACGTCTCCGCTCACATCGCGGTGAGACCGAACGACATGTTCAGCCCTTCCAGTGCGCGTTGGCCTTGCTGCGGAACGACGCCGTTACCGAGCGCGGTGAGCTGTTCCGACAACGTGAGTCTGAGCACGGGATCGGTCATGGTGCACCGGATCGTCACCAAGCCCCGCAACGGATCAACACCGACCTGCTCGCGGCGCTCTGCGACATCCTCGACTGCACCCCGTCCGACCTCCTCGAACTCCACATCGAAGAGCAACGGCAGGCTCCCGCCGTCAACGACCACGGGCCAGGCATCGGCGACATCCGCCCGATCCGCGCCCGAGTGCGCGCCCCGACGGCATCGGCGAGTGACCGAGTCCCGGTGTCGGGAATGCGTGCGCTGCGGGCTCCTCGCCACGACGAGAACACGGCTGGCTCTTCCCCGGACGACACCCCGGACGCCACCTCGTCAGAGAGAGCTTCCGCGGACACCTCGTCGCCGCAGGCGTCCGCCCCGGCCACTCCCGCCACGCGGCGATGTTCTCCCCCGCCAGTGAAGTCCCCGCCCCCGTCCTCGCCGAACTCATCGGCATCGCCGACAAGACCGCCGTCAAATGGGCCGCTCTCGCCGGACGTGACTGGTCCGAATACGTCACCCAACGCCACGACCAGCCTCGTCTGGGCAACAGCCGTGACCGGGACTCCGCCGGCCAGCCCCATACGCTCGACCTATGAGCCGCGAGACTGAAGCACGCAACCGACGTCTGCTGCGTGCCCGTGACGCGATGGATCGCACCTACGCGTCACCGCTCGACGTGCGCGCCGTCGCTGCCGTCGCTCACGTCTCGCCCGCGCATTTCAGCCGCCTGTTCCGTGAGGTGTTCGGAGAATCGCCACATCGCTACCTGCAACGGCGGCGGGTCGAAAGGTCGATGTTCCTGCTCCGCGATACCGAGTCCACGATCACCGACATCTGCTTCGACGTCGGCTTCAGCAGTGTCGGCACGTTCAGCCGCACCTTCAAGAGCGTCGTCGGCCTGACCCCAAGCGCCTAATCCGAAAATAGACGCAACCAGGGCGGTGGCCGCGTTCGGGTGGAGCACTCAGGCTGCGGGTTCGAGGGTGACTTTGTAGCCGAGGGCTTCGAGCTGGCGGATGTGGTTGCGTCGTT
>JBDIAG010000711.1:0-2659 GCA_039812305.1 Actinomycetales bacterium
ACCGAGGTCTTCGCGAACCGGACGAGACCCTGCTGGGCCGCGCCGTTGACGGTCGGGAACTCGCCGCCGAGGGCGAGATAGGTGCCATTGGTGCTGGCCGTCCAGGCGGCCTGGCCCTGGCCGGTGAAGGTGCCGCGGCCCAGATCGGGCCAGAAGTGCAGCACTCCGGGAGCCGGCTGGTTCTTGTAGTTCCAGCCGTACCGGTCCGGGCCCTTGTTGACGCCCTTGGCGTCCACCGTCATGGCCATTCCCCGCATCCACCGCGAGCCCGGGTCAGGGAACGAGTCGATCATCGTGCAATCGTGGGCGTGCCCGACGCTGTAGACCACCCCGCCGGCCGCCGCGCTGTCGTAGGTGTCGCCCTGGCAGTCGGCCAGCCAGTGGATGGTGCCGTCCGGGTTCAGCACGAACGGTCCCTCGAATCTGCCGCCGGTGCCGTAGGCCATCGAGGTGCCGTAGATGTAGGTGCCGTCGGTGCGCAGCGAGGTGACGCCACCCTGGTTGTAGTTGCGGATGACCGCGTTCGCCGGCCAGGCGAGGCTCTGCCCGCTGGTGGCGTCGACCGCGCCCTGGCCGTAGACCATCGCGCCGTTGATCTTCGCGAACTGGCCGCCGATGACGATCTTCGAGCCGTCCGGGCTGGCCACCATCGACAGCAGGGTGCCCTCGGACGTGGTCGGTGCCCAGCCGAGCAGCTGACCGCTCGTGCCGAACGCGGCGAGGGTGGCGCGCGGCGCCCCGCCGGCGCTGCTGAACGCGCCACCGGCGTACACCGTGCCGCCGTGCACGGCGATCGCCCGCACCCGGCCGTTGACGCTGGGCTGGAAGTCGTCGAGCAGGGCGCCGGTGGCGACGTCGATCGCGGCGATGTGGGCGCGGGCCTTGCCGTCCACCTGGGCGAAGTCGCCGCCGACGTAGATCCGGCTACCGTCCGGGGAGGGCACGACGGCGTATCCGGGGGCGTTGAAGTAGTGGCTGTACTTGCTGACCGGGTTGCCGGTGGTGACGTCGTAGGCGAAGAAGTTCTTGGCCTGGATCTGCCCGGCACCGCCGACCGGCACCCCCGGCGGCCGCGCCGAGGAGAAGTTGCCGGTCACGAAGACGGTGTTGCCGACCATCGTCTGCTGCCAGGCCACGCCGTCGATCTGCCAGGTCGGCAGCTGGCGGACCGAGACGGTGTCGGGCGTGCCCGGGGCCGGGTTGGTGTCCGCCGACGCCGGGGCGACGGTGAGGCCGAGACCGGCGGTGGCCATCGCCAGCGCGACCGGGATCGCCGCCATTCGTCGCGCAACCGATCCGATCATGGCAGTTCTCCTTTGAACTCGCCCAGGCCGTGCTGGCCGTCGATGTCGAGACTGAGGGTGACGTCCGACAACTTGTCCTTCGTGACGGCGAAGGCGTACGTGGCCTGCGTCGACGCGCCCGGCTTCAGGGTGCCGGAGAGGTCCTCGGTGCCCTCGGCGTACACCGGCTGGGCGATGCGCGCCGGTGAGCCGTACCGCAACTCGACGATGACGTTGTTGAGGTTGAGCGTCCGGTCGGAGCCGTTGGTCACCGTGACCGGGATGAGCGAGTACTGCAGCCCGGTGAGCTCCCCGGGGCCCTGAGCGGTCACGGTGGCGAAGGTGGCCTTGCCGAGGCTGACGGTCAGGCCGTCGGTGTACTTCAGCGTGGCGGTGGGCTCGGCGGCGGCCGCCTGGACGCGCTTCGTCGCCGGCTCGGCGTCCTCCCGCTCGGCCAGGGTCGGGCTCGCGGTCGCGGTCGCGTCCGGCGGCAGGCTCGCCGGGGGAGCCGGCGACTCACTGCGACTCGGACTCTCACTCTGACTCGAGCTCGGGCTCTGGGCGCTGCTCAGGGAGGAGGCCGACGAGGTCGGTGACTCGGACTGCTGCCCGGTGGGGCCGGAGCAGCCGAGGAGGAGGCAGGTGGTCGCGACCACCAGCGCGGCTGCCGGCACATACCGACCCGATCGGACTCGACTCATGGATCGCCGCTCCTTTCGCCGCTACCGGCTCTGCAGTGCAAGTCTGTCACGCGCCGTGTTCGCTTCCGAACAATTCGTAGCCCGTTTACCTCCGCGGGTGGAACACACAGTGACAGCCATGCCGATCGGGTCACCCGCTCAGCCTAAGGGCGAATCCTCGTCCGGCAGCATCCGGACGTCCGCGTGGGCGAGGCCGGAGATGACCTCGCGCAGCATGCTGGAGGAGGTGTGCTGGGTGTACGGGAAGTACTGCACGCGGGCGCCGACCGTGGCCAGATCGCGCTCGAGCTTGATGCCTTTCGGCTGGTCACGCCAGTCGTCGCCCTTGAAGATGACGTCGTAGTGCAGGTCCTTCCAGGTGTCGAACTTGTCCGCGTGCACGTCGACGACGACCTCGTCCACGTCGCGAAGGCTGGCCAGGATCTTCATCCGCTCGTCCAGCGGGACGACCGGGCGGCGTCCCTTGACCTTCTCGACGACCTCGTCGGTGACCGCGCCCACGATCAGGTAGTCGCAGTGCTGGCGGGCCTTGACGATGATGTTGAGGTGTCCGATATGGAACATGTCGAAGACGCCGGACACGTATCCCTTGGTCATCGTGGGTCTCCTTCCCCTCGGTCATGAACGGCGGCGACCACCTCGGCGCGATACCGCGCCGGGGAGAAGCGTCGCCGG
>JBDIAG010000712.1:0-2645 GCA_039812305.1 Actinomycetales bacterium
CAAACTGCCCAAGCGCACCGCTCCCGTCGTGCCGGAGACGGTCTTCGGTCCGGATGACATCGGCCTCGTGGTGAACCCGTTCGACGCCGCCGTCAACCTCAGCAGTACTCCCGAGACCCTCTCCTACGCAGAGGATTTCGATCCAGATGCCGAGCTGGACCGCGCGATGCGGGTGGTCCGCATACTCTCCCGGAACAAGGCGTACGGCGAGAAGGTCTACGACTGGCTGGCCGAGGAGCCACTCCTGACGTCGATCCCGACGCCGGAGGCGGCGCGGTGGTGGCAGCGCCTGAGCTATTGTGCGGCGAGCTCGGACCCGAAGGCCTACCGCGCCTTCACCTCCGAGCGTGAGCCGGTTCGCAGCGACACCCACGTCCGCAGTTTCAGTCCGGGGATCGAGGTGGCGATCCAGGCCGGCCTGACCAGCCCGGACGAGTTCGTCACCAGGCTCGCCAAACCCATCGCCGAGACCCGCTCGCTGTACGGCCGAGGATCGAAGTGGGATCTGCGTTCCCTGCTGGCCCTACCGGCGCGGGCTCTGCTGCCGTTGTGCAAGCCCGAGACGATCCGCAAGCTCCGGGAGACGTTGCCGGCCCACCCGCCGTCGATGCACCCCGGCCGGGGTGCCTACATGGTCAACGGCACCCTCGTCACCGTGGCCGCGATGGGTGGACGGGAGGAGGAGGTGGCGGCAGCCCTCGCCGCACTGCCCGATCGGTATTTCGCCGCGGAGGGTGGATATCTTCTCGGCGAGGGTTACTACGGCCTCCAACTCGTCTTGTGCGCACCCACACCGACGGAGCGGGTGGCGCTGGCCGCGCGTCTGGGGGCCTGCCTGGCGGACGCGGACGACGTCCAGAGCTGGCTGATCGCGACCGGTGCGGACGGCCTGCCGACGCTGGCCCGCTGGATCGAGCAAGCAGCCCACTGGCGCGCGACCTATTGGCTGCGCCAGGCCTCGGCGGTGTTGCACGGACCGGCCGCCGTGCCGTTCTTCGCTCGGCTGGCGACCGCGCAGAACACCGCCACGGCCGCGCAGGCGTGGCTCAACAACCACGTCCGGGCGGTACTGGACTCGAACGTGCCCGCCGCACATGCCGAGCCGATCGCCGCGGCGCTGCGCACGGTGCCGGTGCCCGAGCTGTCCCAGGCTCGGGCGACCGCTCGCGGCACCCTCGCCCGGGTGATCGACGAGCTGGTCTCGGTCGCGGAGCGGCCCGTCTTCGGCTCGGACGGCTATCCGGGCTGGTGGCAGCCGGACCTTGATCCCGCTGCGTCCACCGCGCCTCCGGTCGCGCCTACTGAGTCGGCAGCATCCGCGACCGCTCCGTCCGCGGTGCCCACTGGGCCCGCTGATGTCGCTGGGCCTCCGCCCGTCGTCACACTGGCGGCCAGGAAGCGCGCCCAGACGAAGCTCCCGGCCTGGCTCGACGTGGCGCGGCTGCCCCCACTCGTCGTCGACGGCCAGACGGTGGCGGGCGACGACCTCGCCGCCGTCATCGGCGCCGCGATCGCCGGTGGCCTCGACAACCCGCCACCGGTCCTGGCCAGCCTCCGGGAGCGCGCCACCACGGCCAGCCGCGACCGGCTCACGCTCGCTCTCCTCGTAGCCTGGCTGGGCAGCGGCGCCCCGGCCCGGGACAGATGGGTGCTGCCGACCTGTGGCCGGCTCGGCGCCGACGGCTATGTCCTGCGCCTCGGCAGGATGGCCCGGGACTGGCCCCGGCAGTCGGCGCACATCCGGGCCGCCGAAGCGGTGGAATCGCTCGCCGACGTGGGCAGCGATGTTGCACTGCAACAGATCTCACGATTCACCACGATGACCAAATACTCGGCCCTGCAGACTCGTGCCGAGGCGGCGATGGAGCGCATCGCTGCCGCTCGACAACTGTCCCGGGAGGAGCTCGAAGACCGGATCGTCCCGAACGCCGGCCTGGGCGAGGCGGGAACGCGTCGTCTCGACTACGGTCCACGCGCCTTTCTCGTCGGACTGACCTCGACCGGTTCGCTGTCCGTGCGCGGTGAAGGGCCGGACGGGCGTCCGACGGGCCGGCCACGCACCGGCCTGCCGGCGCCCAACACGCGGGACGATCCGGCGCTGGTCGCGCTCGCCAAGGACGAGCTCACGGTGCTGCGCAAGAACGTCGCCGAGGTGGCAGCCGTACAGAGATCCCGATTCGAGCAGGCCATGATCGACGGGCGACGCTGGCGTCCCGACGACTTCCACCGGTTCATCGCCGGCCACCCGCTGCTCGGCCCGTTGCTCAGCGGGTTGGTCTGGGGCGTGTACGAACCCGACGGCAGCCGGACGCGACTCGCCAGGATGCTGTCGGATGCGTCGCCCGGCGAGACCGGTCTGTGCGACGTCGACGACGAGCCGGTCCGGCTCGCAGAACCTCACCTGCTGGGGATCGTGCACCCGGTCGACCTGACCGACGAAGAACGCCGGGCCTGGGGATGGTTGCTGGCCGACGACGAACTCTCCCAGCCGTTCCCACAACTGGATCGACCTGCCTATCGGCTTCCGGACGGGCGATCGGCCGAGGCGGAGCTGGCGAGACTGCTGCCCTCGCGGAGACTTCCCGCGACCACGCTGCTCGGTGTGTTCGCCAAGCACGGCTGGATCCGTGGCAGTACCGAGGACG
>JBDIAG010000713.1:0-2639 GCA_039812305.1 Actinomycetales bacterium
TGCATTGCCGCGGCGTGACGGCCCAGGTCGAGGTGCCCGCATGGAACGGGCCGAATGCGGCCGAGGCCGTCCGGCGCCTGCTCGCCCCGGCCGCGCCGGGAGCGGTCGTGGTGGGCGCGATTCCGTTCGACACCGCCGAGCCGGCCCACCTCTACGTGCCTGCGGAGTTCGGTTGGGCGGAGGGCACGCGCGCCCGGCCGGCGCAGGCACCTCCCTCCTCGGCGGCTGTGCGCATCCCGGACGGCGACTCCCCCGGATATCGGGCCGCGGTCGCCGGCGCCGTGCGCCGGATCCGTGCCGGGGAACTCGACAAGGTCGTGCTGGCGCGACAGCTCCATGTCGCCGCCGACCTGCCTTTCGACGTCGACCGCCTGTACTCGAGGCTGGCCGCTGACAACCCGAGCGCGTACACGTTCCGGCTCGACCTCCCGGCCGCGCCCGACGAGACACCCGCGACGCTGCTGGGCGCCAGCCCGGAGCTGGTGCTCGGAAGCGAGGACGGACGGGTCCGCAGCCACCCGCTGGCCGGCTCCGCACCCCGGCGTAGCGATCCCGCCGAGGACGAGACCGTCGGCGCCGCCCTCCTCGCCTCCGCCAAGGATCGCGACGAACACGCTCATGTCGTCGACGACGTCGGCCGGGTGTTCCGCAGCTACGCCGACCACGTGGCCGTGCCGGACTCCCCCGCGCTGGTGCGGACACCGGTCATCTGGCATCTCGGCACGATGATCACCGGTGTTCTGCGACAAGGACTCTCGCCGCTGGAGCTGGCCTACGCGCTGCATCCGACGCCGGCCGTCTGCGGTTGGCCGACGCAGGCCGCGCGTGCCGCCATCGCCGGCTTGGAGGCGATGGACCGCGGGTTCTACGCCGGACTGATCGGCTGGACCGATGCGGCGGGCAACGGTGAGTGGGCCTTGACCCTGCGGTGCGGGATCGTCCGTGACACCGTGGCCACCCTGTTCGCCGGGGCCGGGATCGTCGCGGGCTCGGTTCCCGAGGCCGAGCACACCGAGACCGCGGTGAAGTTCGAGACCTTCCTGAACTCCCTCGGTGTGCCGCAGACCGGGCTGGCCGACGGCGACGCGGACCAGGCTCGCGTGCCGGCCTGAGTCGAACCGGTCTGAGCCGAACCGGCCTGAGCCGAACCGGTCTGGGTGGACCCCGTCGGCAGCCTGCCGAGGCCATCACGCCCTGCCGGCGGTATGCCGAAGAGCCGGCTCCGGTGGGGTCTACCGGCCCGCCGACGAGAGCCGGCATGGCACTCCGCGCGGAGTGGTCACGCGCCACCCCACGCCACCCCACGCCAGCCCGTCAGGCGGTCAGGACCTTCAGCCAGTGCTCCAGGTGCGGGTCTTCGGCCAGCACCATGAAGTCGACGTCGGCACCGGCCCGCCGCCAGCGGTCGAGGAGCTCCATGATCCGCACCGAGTCCATGCCGAGGTCGTCGAGGCGGATGCCGTCCTCGAGTTCGGTGACGTCGATCTCCAGGACGTCGGCGATGTCGCTGCGTACCTGCTGCTCGGCCACGCTCATCAACGGTCTCCCTGCTGTCGTCCGGGTGGGTCGTCTCGCTGCGCCCGCTTGCTGATCTTGCCGACGCTGGTCTGCGGAAACTCGGTGACGAACTCCACGAGATCCGGGATCTTGTACGCCGCCAGCCCGCGCTCGCGGAGGAAGCGGCGCAGGGTGGGCTTGGTCATCGTCCCGCTTGCGACACCGTCGCGCAGGATGACGTAGGCCTTGGTGCGTTCGCCGAGCATCTCGTCCGGCACCCCGACCACCGAGACATCGTGGACGGCCTCGTGCGCGAGCACGAGATTCTCGACCTCCTCCGGAGCGATCTTCTCGCCGCCCCGGTTGATCTGGTCCTTCGCCCGGCCGAGCACGGTCAGGTAGCCGCGGGCATCGCGCCGGACGATGTCGCCGGTGCGGTAGAACCCGTCGGAGGTGAAGCTGCGTTCGTTGTGCTCGGGGGCGCGGTAGTAGCCGCGGATCGTGTACGGCCCCCGGGTGAGCAGGTTCCCGGGCTCGCCGAGGGGCACCTCCCGGTCGTTGTCGTCCACCACCCGCACCTCGTCGTCCGGCGAGATGGGTCGCCCTTGCGTGCCGGTGATCGTCGCCTCGTCGTCATCGAGCCGGGTGTAGTTCACCAGGCCCTCGGCCATCCCGAACACCTGCTGCAGGGTGCAGCCGAGCTCCGGCCCGACCCGGCGCGCGGCCTCCGCACTGAACTTCGCCCCGCCGACGAGGATGGTCGCCAGGCTGGACAGGTCGTAGCGCTCCGTCAGCCCCGAGTTGAGCCAGGCCAGGGCGAGCGGCGGAACGAGCCAGGCCTGGGTGACCCCGTGCTCCTGGATCAGTGGGAAGGCGACGTCGGGGCTGCCGCCCGGCGCCAGGACGATCGTTCCGCCCGCGCCGAGGACCCCGAGGATCCCCGGCGAGCTCATCGTGAAGTTGTGCGAGATCGGCAGCGCGACCAAGGCCACGGTCTGCTCGGTGACCCCGCAGATCTCGTTGCTGGCGCGCACCGAGTAGAGGTAGTCGTCGTGGGTCCGTGGGATCAGCTTGGGCCGGCCGGTGGTGCCTCCGGACAACTGCATGAAGGCGACATCTTCCGGCAGGCAACGATTCTCGTG
>JBDIAG010000714.1:0-2634 GCA_039812305.1 Actinomycetales bacterium
GCGCCGTCGCCGCCGCCCCGCTTGCAGCGGTACATCGCCTGGTCGGCGTGATGCATCCACTCCCGCCACGACCGTCCCGGAACGCACTGTGCGACGCCGATGCTCACGGAGACGGCGACCACTTCCCCGCCGGGCAGCCGGACCGGGTCGTCCGACACCGCCGCCGCGGCGGCCCGGGCGGTCTCCACGGCCGCCTCCACCTCGGTCTCCAGTACCGCGACGAACTCGTCGCCGCCGAACCGTCCGATCACCAGACGTGGGTGGACGCCGGCGACCCGTTGCGCCACCTGCCTGAGGACGGCATCGCCGTGCAGATGTCCGTAGGCGTCGTTGAACTTCTTGAACCGGTCGATGTCGACCATGAGGATGGCGGTGGCCGGCCCGTCCGCGGCCCTCATCCGTGCCTCGAGGGCGGTGAGCTCGTGCTCCAGGGCGCGCCGGCCGAGCGTCTCGGTGACGGGATCGAAGCCGTCCAGACCCCGCACGTGAGCCGGATGACCCTCCGCGGCGAGGTGGCCGCTGGCGGAGCCGGCCTCGCCCCGCCGCGGCACCTCGATGCCCATCCTCTCGCGCAGGGTCGCGATCACGCAGAGCACCAGCGCGACGACCGCCAGCGTGTGGCTGACCCGCACCTGCATCACCTGGACGACGAAGACGACGAAGGCGAACGGCGGCATGAGCAACGCGAGGACGCGATGCCAGAGCCGCCCGTCCGAGCGCATCCGGCTGAACTCCAGCGACGTCAGCCCGACGATCACCAGGCAGTAGCCCAGATGGACGGTGAAGCCGAGCTGGTAGGGCGTCCAGCCGTCGACGAGGTTCCTGGCGATGAGGTGGTGGTAGTCGTTGGTCGCCGCCGCCAGGGAGACGGAGACCAACTCGGTCCCCATGATCGCGAGCAGCCACGCCGGAGGTCGCCAGTTCGGGGCGTGGCTCAACCGGCCGATGATGTACAGCACGTCGGAGGTCGCCGACACCCCGCCCAGCCACAACGCCGCCGAGATTGGCGAGTCGAGGGCGATCCCGGCCTGGCGCAGGCCCAGCGCGATCGACCACAGGGCCGCGAAGAGCAGACCGGCGGTCTCCAGCCGCCCGACGAGCGTGCGCCGCAAAGCCCCCACGCAGAGCACCACGGCGGTCAGCGCGGCGATGGCGCTCACGAAGGACAGCAAAGAGGGCATGCCCAGGATTTCGGCATCAGTCGGGTGATCATTACTCCCCGCCGCAGGTTTGTCTGTCGGCTTGTGGGCTGAATGAACTCCCAGGCCGGATTTGTCCCCCAGGAAGCCGGACGCGATGGTCTGTGCGTGACGGTGATCACCGGTTCGAACTTCACCCGAACGGTTGGCACTTCGGGCAGGCTGTCGCTGCGTCGGCCCGGTCGACGGCGACCACCGGACGTCGTTGTCAGTGCCGCCGGTTAGGGTGCGACGAGTGACTGGTGCCCATCCATCGTGGGCCGAGAAGGGGTGCGACGTGGTCGATCTCAACACCACGGCCGGAAAGCTGGCCGAACACGAGCGGCGCGAATCCGAGATGGCGCATGCCGGCTCGGAGCGCGCTGTCGCCAAGCAGCACGAGCGTGGCAAGAAGACCGCTCGCGAGCGGATCGAGCTCCTGCTCGACGAGGGTTCGTTCACCGAGCTGGACGGCTATGCCCGGCACCGCTCGTACGCGTTCGGTCAGGAGAAGAACCGGCCCTACGGCGACGGCGTCGTCAGCGGGTACGGCACGATCGACGGCCGCCAGGTGGCGGTCTTCGCACAGGACTTCACCGTCTTCGGCGGCTCCCTGGGCGAGGTCTTCGGCGAGAAGATCTGCAAGGTCATGGACCACGCGATGAAGATCGGCTGCCCGGTGATCGGCATCAACGACTCCGGCGGCGCGCGCATCCAGGAGGGGGTCGTCTCGCTGGCCCTCTACGCGGAGATCTTCAAACGCAACGTGCACGCCAGCGGCGTGATCCCGCAGATCTCGCTGGTGATGGGCCCCTGCGCCGGCGGTGCCGTCTACTCGCCCGCCATCACCGATATCACGGTCATGGTGGATAAGACGTCGCACATGTTCATCACCGGTCCGGACGTGATCAAGACCGTCACCGGCGAGGACGTCGGGTTCGAGGAGCTCGGCGGCGCCCACACCCACAACTCCGTCTCCGGCGTCGCGCACTACCTCGGCTCGGACGAGGAGGATGCGATCGAGTACGTCAAGGCGCTGCTGTCGTACCTGCCCTCGAACAACCTGGAGATGCCGCCCGGCTACGAGGGCGACGAGTCCGAGCTGGAGCTCACACCCGAGGACGAATGGCTCGACACGGTCGTCCCGGATTCCGCCAACACCCCGTACGACATGGCCGAGGTGATCGCCCACATCGTCGACGACGGCGACTTCCTGCCCGTCCACCCGCTCTTCGCGCCCAACCTGATCTGCGGCTTCGCCCGGGTGGACGGCATGCCGGTCGGCGTCGTCGCCAACCAGCCGATGCAGCTGGCGGGCTGCCTCGACATCGACGCGTCCGAGAAGGGCGCGCGTTTCGTCCGGATGTGCGATGCCTTCAACATCCCGATCGTCACCTTCGTGGACGTCCCGGGCTTCCTGCCCGGCACCGACCAGGAGTGGGACGGCATCATCCGC
>JBDIAG010000715.1:0-2632 GCA_039812305.1 Actinomycetales bacterium
CTGGTCAACCCCGCCGTGATCCTGGACGACCCGCGGCTGACGGCGTTGCCGGTGATCCGCCGGCTGGTGCCCTCCCTGACCTGGATCGCCAGCGACATCGCCCAGCCGGGCCGGGCCGAACAGGCCTACGACCGCACGCCCCTGCACGCCCTCGCCTCGAGCCTGCGGCTGTTCGGGCTGGTGGATGCCGAGCTGCCGCGGGTGCATGCCCCGACCCTCCTCTTCCGGTCGCTGCAGGACCACGTGGTGACTCCGAAGAGCCCGTTGAGGGTGCTGGAACGGATCGGTAGCCACGATGTCACCGACGTACCGCTCACGCGGAGCTTCCACGTCGCCACGATGGACTACGAGCTGGAGCTGATCATCTCGGCGAGCTGTGAGTTCGTGACCAGAATCGCCGCCGACTCGGGAGCAGTGGCATGAATCGGGATCCGTCCGACGACGGCGAAGTGGACGTCGACGCCGCGTGGGCGGAGATCGTCGCCAATTGGGATCGCCCGGCGGCGCCGTCCGAGGCCGACGTCCTCGAGGCGCTCGAGCCGGAGACCGACGATCGGGAGGATCCGCCGGAGTCCGGCCGGCTGGCCGGCGGGCTGAGCTGGGACGAACTGCGGGTCCAGGACGACGTCCAGGACGAACCCGAGGAGTCGTCCGAGACCCGGCCGGCAGAGGGCCCGGGAACAGGCCCGAGAGATGTCGCCGCGGACGGTCCGTCCCTCATCGACGGGCTGGAGGGTGCGGACGAGGACGACGAGTACGTCCTGCCGGATCCGCCCAGGCTGCCCCGCCCGGACCTCATCTCGGCGCTGGCCGGGCTGGGCGCGCTCGGCGCGCCGGTGCTGCTGCTGGCGGCCGCTCTCTTCTGGCGCACCGCGCCCGCCCTGGTGATCGGCGGCGCCGTGCTCGCCTTCGTCGCCGGCTTCGTGACGCTGATCGTGCGGATGCCGGACCGCAACGAGGACGACGACGGCGCCGTGGTCTGAAGCATCTCCCCGTGCGCGATCCGAGCATCGCGCGGCGCTTTCGTGGTTGGCTATTCCTCGGGTCGGCTGATGATGCGTCGGCCCCGTCACCCGGGTCACAGCGGATGCGGGGCGATGACCACACCCTTTCCTTTCGGAGGTTTGGATTGGCCGGAACCGTGCTCGTCCTGAATTGCGGTAGCTCGTCGGTGAAACTGGCGCTGATCGACCCGGCGACCGGCGACCGGCCGATCTCGGGGCTGGCGGAGCGGGTCGGCACCCCCGACGCCACCCTGCGCCTCGACATCGACGGCGAACGCACCGTCACGTCCCTGGACGACCCCTCGCATCACGGCGTGATCGCCAAGGTCCTCGACGTCTGCACCGGCTGGGCGCGGGAGCACGGCTCCACGGTCGTCGCCGTCGGACACCGGGTCGTGCACGGCGGGGCGGCGTTCACCGAGTCCGTCGTCGTCGACGACAAGGTGCTGCAGGGCATCCGCGACGTCAGCGCCCTGGCCCCCCTGCACAACCCGGCGAACATCGCCGGCATCGAGGGTGCTCTGGAGGTGCTGCCCGACGTGGCCCAGGTGGCCGTCTTCGACACCGCCTTCCACTCCACGATGCCGGCCCGGGCCTACCGCTACCCGGTCCCCGACTCCTGGTACCGCGATCACGGCGTACGCCGGTACGGCTTCCACGGCACCAGCCACCAGTACGTCAGCCAACAGGCCGCGCTGGTCCTGGGCCGGCCGGCCGAGGATCTGCGCCTGGTCACCGCCCACCTGGGCAACGGCTGCAGCGTCACCGCGGTCAAGGGTGGCGAGAGCATCGACACCTCGATGGGCCTGACCCCGCTGGAGGGCCTGGTGATGGGCACCCGCAGCGGCGACATCGACCCGGGGCTGCTCACCTACCTGGGCACCGCGGCCGGCCTCTCCGCTCCGGACGTGCTCAAGGCGCTGAACTCGGCCAGCGGCCTGCTCGGCCTCTCCGGGCTCTCCAACGACATGCGCACCCTCCAGCAGGCCGCCGCCGAGGGCCACGAGGGAGCGCTGCTGGCGATCGGAGTCTTCTGCTACCGGCTGGCGAAGTACATCGCCGGCTACGGGGTGCCGCTGGGCGGCATCGACGCGGTCGTCTTCACCGGCGGCATCGGCGAGAACGACCAGGCCGTGCGCGCCACCGTCGTCGGGCTGCTCGGCTTCCTCGGCCTGACCCTGGACGAGGCGGCCAACGCCGAGCGCACGGCACCGCCCGGGCGACTGATCAGCCGTCCCGGCCCGGTGGCCGCGGTCGTCGTCCCGACCGACGAGGAACTCGTGATCGCCCGTGACGCCGCGCGGCTCTCCGGAGCCACGAGCGAAGGAGACCAGTGATGACCGCCCGCCGGATCCTCGTCGTCCCGACCCTGGCCGGGTCGGGAGCGACCGCCGTCTGCCTCGGTCTCGTCCACGCCCTGGACGTGCAGGGGGTCAAGGTCGGTTACGCCAAGCCACTGGCCCAGCCCCAGCCGAACGACAAGGCCGACAACGCCTGCGACCTGATGCGGCTGGTCACCACCCTCGACCCGCCGCTGCCGGCGGACGCCGACACGCTGCGCACCCACCTGGGCGCCGGCACGCTGCCCGACCTGATGGAGCTGGTCGTCGCCCAGGTCGAGCAGGTGC
>JBDIAG010000716.1:0-2624 GCA_039812305.1 Actinomycetales bacterium
AGGAGAGCACGACCGCAATGGAGCGTCGTCACGCCAGTTCCGGCTCACCATACGAGGCCACGATCGGCTTCAGCCGGGCCGTTCGCCTCGGCAACCACATCGCCGTCAGCGGCACCGCGCCAGTCTGGCCGGATGGTGGCATGGTCCTGGACGCCAAGGCCCAGACCGAGCGCTGCTTCGAGATCGCGCTGGGTGCGCTGGCGGAGCTGGGCGCGTCGGTGAGCGATGTGGTGCGCACCCGCATGTACATCACCCGCACCGACGTCGCCGACCAGGTCTCCGAGGCGCACGGCGCGGTGTTCGGCGCGGTTCGTCCGGCCGCCACCATGGTCGTGGTCTCCGCCCTGCTCGACCCGCGCTGGCTGGTCGAGGTCGAACTGGACGCGATCGTCGCCGAGTAGCCCCCGCGCCATACCCGCGGACGACCAGGCGCCGCCGTACCCACCCGCGGACCGACCAGGCACGGCCTCGCCTCAGCGCCCGCCCGCTAGGCTCGGCGAGGTGACGCTGCGCATCGGATACAAGGCATCGGCCGAGCAGTTCGACCCGGGGAGGCTCGCGGCATACGCGGTGCTGGCCGAGGAGGTCGGGCTCGACAGCGTGACCGTCTCGGATCATTACCAGCCGTGGCGGCTCACCGGGGGGCACGCGCCGAACGCCCTCGCCTGGCTGGCCTACGTCGCCGCCAAGACCGAGCGGGTTGTGCTCGGGACGTCCGTGATGACGCCGACCTTCCGCTACCACCCGGCGGTCGTCGCCCAAGAGTTCGCCACCCTCGCCTGCCTCGCCCCGGGCCGGGTGTTCCTCGGGGTCGGCAGCGGCGAAGCGCTCAACGAGATCGCCGTCGGATCGGTAGAGGAGTGGCCGGAGTTCAAAGAGCGCTTCGCCCGGCTCCGCGAGGCCGTCACGCTCATGCGACGCCTGTGGACCGAGGACGAGGTCAGCTTCGAGGGCGACTACTACACCACCCACGGCGCCCGGATCTTCGACCGACCCGACGCGCCTGTGCCCGTCTACATCGCGGCCGGCGGGCCCATGGTCGCGCGCTATGCGGGCCGCGCCGGGGACGGCTTCATCTGCACCTCGGGCAAGGGCCGGGAGCTGTATGCCGATGACCTCATCCCCGCGGTCGCCGAAGGCCGCGAAAAGGCCGGACGGAAGGGCGAGCCGATCGACCGGATGATCGAGATCAAGCTGTCCTGGGACCCTGACGCCGACCGCGCCCTGGAGAACACCCGGTTCTGGGCGCCCCTGTCGCTCACCGCCGAGCAGAAGCACTCGCTGCACTCGCCGGCGGAGATGGAGCGGGCGGCCGACGAGCTGCCGATCGAGCAGGTGGCGAAGCGCTGGATCGTGGCCAGCGATTCGGCGACGGCGGTCGAGAAGGTCCGCGAGTACACCGACCTGGGTTTCAACCACCTGGTCTTCCACGGCCCGGGGCACGACCAGGAGAGGTTCCTGCGCACCTTCGCCGACCAGGTGGTTCCGGGTCTGCGGGAGCTGTAGCCGGCTTCCGCCCGCTCGGCCGACGGGGTCTCAGCCGGCCGCGGCGGGGCCGAAGGCGCCGAAGAGCAGGGTCTGGGCCGTTGTCGACATGTGCTGCTGGATCTCGTGCCGCGCCCGGACGGTGTCGCCGGACTCGATCGCCTCGACGATCTCCAGATGCCGGTGCGGCGACATGTTGACCTGGGCGCGTTCCAGACCGGAATACATGACGCACATCCGGATCGCGCCTTCGAGCATCTTCCAGTGCCGCAGCAGGGTGTCGTTGCCGGAGAGCTCGCAGAGCTTCTCGTGGAAGGCGAGGTCGGCCTCGATCTGCGCGGTCAGCGACTGGCCGACCGCCTCGTCCATCGCGGCCACGCGCTCCCGCAGCACGACGGTCGCCTTGGCCCGGCGGTAGCTGGTCGCGATCGTCTCCGCGGCCAGGCACTCCAGCGCGGACCGGACCGAGAAGGTGCCGATGATGTCCTTCTCGTCGATGAGACGCACCGACACCCGGCCCCGGTCTCCGTAGACGACCAGCCCCTCCCGTTGCAGCTCACGCAGGGCCTCGCGCAGGGTGCCGCGAGAGATCTGGAGTTCCTCGGACATCGCCACTTCGCCGATGTGCGTGCCCGGAGCCAGCTCACCCGTGGTGATCCGGCGCCGCAACTGCTCCAGGGCGTTCTGCCGCAGGTTGGGCCGAGGGTTTGACCGCCCCACGCCACCTCCAGATCTCCCGAACGGGCCAATCACCGTCGTCGGCATTGTCTCACCGCGTCCGCTCAGCGTGTCGACACCGGCCCGAGCACGCCCAGCACGAGGGCCATCGAGGTGGCACCCGCGTCCGGTGTCCCGAGGCTCTTCTCCGCCAGCGGACGAGCCCGGCCCTTGCGCGGCAGCAGCTCGGCGGTCTGCGCCGCGGCCTTCTCGGCCACCGCCTGCGCACTCCGCCAGGCCGCCGGGAAGGAGGCGCCCGCGGAGATCTCGGCGGTCAGCGTGCGCCGGAACGGCAGCAGCGCGTCCATCAGCGTCTTGGCGGCCACCGCGGCGCCGCCGAGCTCGATCAGATCGTCGCTGAAGGCGCCGCGGGCGTCCACGAGATCGCCCGGCTCCGGAACGCGCTCATTGCCGATCCGTTC
>JBDIAG010000717.1:0-2620 GCA_039812305.1 Actinomycetales bacterium
GAGCGCGTCGATATCGGCCAGGGTGAAGTCGATCTCGCCCTCCTGGGCGGCGGCCAGGATGTGCAGCACGGTGTTCGTCGAGCCGCCCATCGCCACATCCAGCGCCATCGCGTTGGTGAACGCCGCCGTCGTGGCGATCGAGCGCGGCAGCACCGAGTCGTCGTCGGAGTCGTAGTAGCGCTTGGCGAGCTCGACGATCAGCTCGCCGGCCCGCAGGAAGAGCTGCTTGCGGGCGGTGTGGGTGGCCAGCGTGGAGCCGTTGCCCGGCAGGGACAGACCGAGCGCCTCGGTCAGGCAGTTCATCGAGTTGGCGGTGAACATCCCGGAGCAGGAGCCGCAGGTCGGGCAGGCGGACCGCTCCAGCGTGGTCAGCCCGGCGTCGGTGACGTCGGGGGCCGCCGAGGCGTTGATCGCGGTGATGAGGTTGGTCGGGGTGGAGGCCACACCGTCCACGATCACCGCCTTGCCCGCCTCCATCGGACCGCCGGAGACGAACACGACCGGGATGTTCAGCCGCAACGCGGCCATCAGCATGCCGGGGGTGATCTTGTCGCAGTTGGAGATGCAGACGAGCGCGTCCGCGGTGTGTGCGTTCACCATGTACTCGACCGAGTCGGCAATCAGCTCCCGGCTGGGCAGGGAGTAGAGCATCCCGTCATGGCCCATGGCGATGCCGTCGTCCACCGCGATGGTGTTGAACTCCTTGGCGACCCCGCCGGCCTGCTTGACCGCGCCGGCGACGAGATCCCCCATGTCCTTGAGGTGGACGTGCCCCGGTACGAACTGCGTGTACGAGTTGGCGATCGCGATGATCGGCTTGCCGAAGTCGTCATCGGTCATGCCGGTGGCCCGCCACAGGGAGCGGGCACCGGCCATATTGCGGCCGTGGGTAGAGGTTCGGGAACGCAGCGCGGGCATACGGATAAGCCTACGTCCGCCCAGTGACAGTCCGGACGCCGCAGCTTTGACCCGGTGCCGCGCCGGACGGTTGGGTTTTCGAGGAGTGCCCGGCCGAGGTGAGAGGAATTGCTTGCGATGGGGAAACTGTTGCGGGACAGCGTGTTGGGGGATGGGACATGACCTGGATCCTGGGGCTGTTCGTCGATAGCCCGCTACTGACGATGTTCTTCTGTGTCGGAGTCGGGCTGCTGCTGGGCAAGGTCAGGATCTTCGGCATCTCCTTCGGAGCCGCCGGCGCGCTGTTTGCCGCCCTCATCCTCTCGTCGGTGGTGTACCTGGCCAAGTTGCCCAATCCCGGCAATCAACTCGATGCCGCGGGCGAACTGCTGCCCCAGGCCTCCATCGCCTTGCCGGCCAGCTTCACCGCGTTCGCGCTGGCCGTCTTCTGCTACACGGTCGGGATCAGTGCCGGGCCGTCGATCGTCGCGGCGTTCCGCACCGGGTGGCAGCCGGTGCTGATCGCGGTCGCCGCGATCGTGGTGATGGCCGCGGCGGCGCTGGGGACGGGGCGCGCGCTCGGCCTGTCGTTGGGGGAGATCAGTGGCATCTACGCCGGGACGGGAACCGCCACCGCCGCGCTCGGTGTCGTCCAGGACCAGTTCAAGGCGGCCGGTGGCCCGGAGATGGCCGACCAGGTCAGCGGCGCCTCGGTCGGCTATGCGATCGGCTATCCGGTCGGAGTCACCGCGACCATCCTGCTGATCGTGGCGGTGATCAAGTTCGGGGCGCGGTTCCCGCTGCCGGAGGACAAGGTCGTGCCGTCGCCGATGCAGGTGCGCACGCTGGTGGTGCGAGGCGAGGCGGGCGCGACTGTCGCGTCCCTCTCGGACAAGTTCGACTTCGTGGTCTCGCGGGTGACGCACGAGGGGACGACGCACACCGCCGCCCGGGACGAGGAGCTGCGCGAGGGCGACCTCATCACAGTGACCGGGAGGGCCGACTCCCTCGAGCGGGCGGCGGCGGCGCTGGGTGGATTCTCCTCGACGGAGCCGTGGTACGACCGGACCGAGATCGACTACCGCCGCATGACGCTGTCGAACACCGCCCTGGCGACGCGTCCGGTCGGCTCCCTGGAGTTGTTCGAGCGGTTCGGAGCGGTGGTCTCGCGGGCTCGGCGCGGCGACGTCGACCTCCTGGCCACCCCGGATCTCCGCCTGCAGGTGGGCGACCGGCTCCGGGTGACCGCTCCCCGCCGGAAGATGAACGAGGTCAACAGCTATCTCGGCGACTCGGAACGGGCCGCGGGCGACATCAACCCGGTCGGCCTGGGCCTCGGGTTCGCGCTCGGCCTGCTCGCCGGCTTCATCGCGATCCCGATCGGCAGCGGCACGTCGCTGGTGATCGGGTCCGCGAGCGGCCCCCTGATCGTCGGGACGATCCTCGGTGCGATCGGACGCACCGGCCGGCTCGTCTGGCTGCTGCCGGGGAACGTGTCCGGGGTCCTCAACCAGTTCTCGTTGCTGCTGTTCCTGGTGGCGGTGGGTTCGGGCGCGGGGCAGAACCTGGTCACGGCGTTGCAGGGCGGGCAGTGGGTGGCGGTGATCGTCGTGTCGCTGGCCACGTCCCTGGCGCACGGCCTCTGCGTGATCCTGGGAGTCCGGTTCATCACGCGGTACGGCACCGCGCGCACCTTGGGCGCCTTGACCGGGTCGCAGCTCAA
>JBDIAG010000718.1:0-2611 GCA_039812305.1 Actinomycetales bacterium
CTGGCCGTGGTCTTCGCGGTCCTGGCGGATCTGATCGGTGGCGTGCCGACGATCCTCAAGGCCTGGCGCGCGCCCTGGACGGAGGAGCCGCTCTTCTTCGCCCTGGGTGGCACGAACGGGATGATCACGCTGCTGACGATCCGGGAGTGGAACCTGGCCACCTGGGCCTTCCCGGCGTACCTGGCCACCTTCTGCCTCGTCCTGTTCGCGACCGTGTTATTGCGCAGGCGGCTGCTGGGCCGCCGACGACCGCGTGGCGGCGACGAGCTCGCCCGCTGATTGCGCGGGAAGGGGAGTGCCGTGGACGATAGGCGCTTGATCGCCGGTGTGGTCCGGACGATCGTCGACCTGCTCGTGCGCGGTGAGTTCGGCGTGGTGGCGGCGATGACGCGCGGCGTGCGATTGTCCGCGGGCGACCTGGAGCGAGCGGTGAGTGAGTATCCGGCGCGGCTGGTCCAGCCGCCGCCGGCGGCCTTCGAAGACCTGGAGATCAACCCCGTCGACGGTGTTCCCGGCCGGTACTGGCTCGTGTTCGACCTGCACGACGAGAAGGGCTACAACGACCTGAGTCTCGAGCTCTTCGTGCGGAAGACGCCCAGCGGGGCCTTCGCGGCGGAGGTCAGCGACCTGCGCGTCCTGTGAGCTATGAGATGTGGACGCGCCCGTGCCGCCACGCCCAGGAACGAGGCTGAACGATGCGAGGGAGCGATGCAATGACCGTGCCCAAGGCTGCGCTTGGACAGCCCAGGCCGGCCCAGCCGCGATGGGCAGCCTTCTGAGGCTGCGCCCCGTTACGCGTAGGCTGTGGCTGCTCGTGGCCCAGGAACCCGGTGTGACTCCGGGGCGGTTCCGCCACTGTGACGCCCGCCGCCGGCGGGCGCAGCCAGACACTGGCCACGGGTAGCCCACCCGCTGGACGGGGCGCGAACCCCGGAGGAGGAGACCCATGGCCGCGCGCATCGCGCTGATCAGCACGTCCGACACCGATCTGCTCTCGGCGCGCGCCAGCGCGGCGAACTACACCTGGGCCAATCCGGCGCGCACCAGCGACGCCGACCTGGCGGCTCTCGTCGAGCAGGCCGACCTGGTCGTCACCCGGCTGCTCGGCTCCCCGCACGACCTGTGGGACGGGTTCGCGGCGGTGCGCGAGCGGCGCACACCCCTGGTCGTGCTCAGCGGCGAGCAGCAGCCGAGCGCCGAGCTGATGGAGCTCTCCACGGTGCCGATGGGGGTCGCCGCGCAGGCGCATCGCTATCTGGCCGAGGGCGGGCCGGCGAACCTGGCCCAGCTGCACGCCTTCCTCTCCGACACCGTGCTGCTCACCGGGGAGGGCTTCGAACCACCGGTCGCCATCCCGGCCTGGGGCTTCGCCGACCGCCCGCAGGGCGCGCCCGGACTGCCGAAGGTGGGTGTCCTCTACTACCGGGCCCACGAGGCCAGTGGCAACAGCGCCTTCGCGCACGCCCTGGCCGACGCCATCGACGCCACCGGCCACGCCGTCGGCGTGCCCGTCTTCGCCGGGTCGCTGCGCGCGGCGCCCGACGACCTCTACACCGCGCTCGGCACCCTGGACGCTCTCATCGTCACCGTGCTGGCGGCCGGCGGCAGCGTCCCGGCCGGGGCGGCCGCGGGCGGGGACGACGAGTCCTGGGACGTCGAACGGATGGCCGCCCTCGACATCCCGGTGCTGCAGGGGCTGTGCCTGACCTCCTCCCGGGCCGACTGGGAGGCCTCCGACGACGGCGTCACCCCGCTCGACTCCGCCAACCAGATCGCCATCCCCGAGTTCGACGGCCGCATCATCACCGCCCCCTTCTCGTTCAAGGAGATCGACGCGGACGGTCTGCCGCGCTACGTCGCCGACGGGGAGCGCTGCGACCGGGTGGCCCGGATCGCGGTCAACCACGCCCGGCTGCGCTCGCTGCCCAATGCCACCAAGCGGCTCGCGATCGTGCTGTCCGCGTACCCGACCAAGCACTCCCGGATCGGCAACGCGGTCGGCCTGGACACCCCGGTCTCGGCGATCCGGCTGCTGCGCCGGCTGCGTGAGGACGGCTACGACCTCGGCGCCCCCGAGCTGCTGCCCTGGCTCGACTATGACCACGACACCGCGGCCGGCGACGGCCTGATCCACGCCATGATCGCCGCCGGCGGTCAGGACGAGGAATGGCTGACCGAGGCCCAGCTCACCGACGCGCACGTCCGGATCAGCGCCGACGACTACCGGGCCTGGACGGCGGACCTCCCGGCCGAGCTGCGCGACGCGATGACGCAGGCCTGGGGCGAGGCCCCCGGCACGCTCTTCGTCAACGAGTCGAACGAACTCGTGCTGGCGACGCTGCAGGCCGGCAACATCGTCATCCTGATCCAGCCGCCGCGCGGCTTCGGGGAGAACCCGATCGCGATCTACCACGACCCGGACCTGCCGCCGAGCCACCACTACCTCGGTGCGTACCGATGGCTGGAGAAGGGCTTCGGCGCCCACGCCGTCGTGCACCTCGGCAAGCACGGCTCGATGGAGTGGCTGCCGGGCAAGAACGCGGCGCTCTCGGCCGCCTGCGGCAGCGACGCCGCGATCGGCAACATGCCGCTCATCTACCCCTTCCTGGTC
>JBDIAG010000719.1:0-2606 GCA_039812305.1 Actinomycetales bacterium
CGCGCCCCGCGTCGTCTGCTCGATCATGTAGCCGTTGCGGTAGTTGCCGACGAAGAGCTCCTGCGCGACCGCGTGGTGGTTGCGGGTGGTCGTCCGGGTGAACAGGTCGTAGGAGAGGCCGAGCGCGGCCAGATCCTCCACGATCATCCGGTTGTAGCGATCCGCCAGTTCGCGCGGAGTGCGGCCTTCCTTCTCCGCCTGCACCAGGATCGGCGTGCCGTGCTCGTCGGTGCCCGAGACCATCAGGACGTCGTGGCCCGCCATCCGCATGTACCGGCTGAACACATCGGACGGAACCCCGAAGCCGGCCACGTGGCCGATGTGTCGGGGGCCGTTGGCGTACGGCCAGGCAACTGCGGAGAGCACATGGGTCATGGCTCCACAGCGTAGTGCTCCCCGACCCCTGTTCCTCGCCGCCTTTCCTCTCAGCAGGTGGTGCGAGCCGGCCCCAGATCGAGATCCTTGAGCAGCACCTCCATGCCCTCGGGCACGTCGGCACACGCCTGACGGGCCGGGATGCCGTACTCGAGGACGACGACCGGCTTGCCACGCTCGAGCAGGGGCGCGTAGGCGGCACACTCGTCGTACTCGTGACACTGCTCGTTCACCGCGAAGTCGATCTCGTCCGCCAGGGACGGAACCAGATCCAGCCCGTTCTTCAGGCCGAAGGCCAGTCCGCGATCGTGCGCCATCCCGATCAAGGCCCGTAGGTACGCCACCTGATCCTGGGAGGTGAGATCGAAGCCCGAGTGGTTCTGATAGCCGTCGACGTTGTCCGGGTCCACCGCGTCGAAACCCTTCGCCCGGCACTCGTCCAGCCGCTTGGCCATCAGCGGCAGCAGCACGTCCTGCCGGCGCACGTCCAGCCAGTGCTCGCCCGGCCAGCCGTCGAGTCCGGCCCCGATCACCTCAGCCGGGAAATCGCCTGCGTCCGAGCGCCATTCCTCCCAGGCGCCAGCATTGAAATAGCACACGAGGTGGGCACCGGAGTCCTTGGCCGACCGCACCGCCGAGGCGCTGACCTCCGCTCCGTCCACGTCGTACACGTCGGCCGGCACGCTCGGGTCGAAGCCGCCGGAGAGCTGCACCTGCCAGCGCAGCCCGAACCCCGGACGCCAGTGGGAATCTGGGCCGGCGTCCGCCGGACTCGCCGTGGCCCGCCCGGAGCCCGACGCGTCCGGCCCGGAACCCGACCTGCCGGAGGCCGAGCCCGCCGAGCCCGATCCCACCGATTCCGCGGGTGACGGACCGGACGACGAGGAGTGGGCCGGCGTCGAGCGGGCGGACGGCGAGCCCGCCGAGGTGGCTGCCGTCGGGGTGCAACTCGCCGTCGCGAGGCCGAGTGCGAGGGCCGCCAGGGCGACGCCGATCCGCCCGGCCTTCACCGCGACACCGTCGCCACGCCGGCTCACCACACCGCGGGCAGGACCGCCCAGGGGTTGGGCATGGTGCCCGCGGTCACCCAGCCGAGACCGGCGCCGCGCCGGCCGATCAGTTCCATCGCCTCGCCCTGCTGCTCGATCGGGACGTCGTGCAGCAGCATCCACTGTCGCCGGGCGGGCAGCTCGTGAAGCCAGTCCGGCGGCTGCCAGTTCCGGAAAGAGCTCCAGTCCTGCTCCGCGACACAGGTGACGTCGGCCCGGAGGACGAGTTCGGGGGCGGGCGGCGTGCCCGGGTTGACCACGACGGTCGCCGCGCCCGCCTCCCGCACCCGGTCGATCATCGCCAGATCCCAGGACGCCTGGCGCACCTGGCTCGGCACGCAGTCCAGCATCACCCCCGACACCGGGTAGCGCCGGTGCCAGTCGCGCACGTCGGCCAGCACGTCCTCGGGATCGCGACGACCGTAGTCGACGTTGACGTAGCCCAGCAGGGCCGTCGCGGATCCCTCCGCCAGCACCTGCGGGTAGTAGGGATCGTCGACCGGGCCGGGCCCGTTCGCCGGATTGACGACGGCGAACGCCAGCTCGTTCCGCCCGCTCAGCAGGCGGCGCCAGGCGGCGGGATCCTCGGCCGGGTGGACGTACCACGGCGCCGCCGGCGCCACCCGCACGGGTTCGGAGCGGGCCCGGTCGGAACGCGGCCTGGGTGGCGTCACGAGGTTCATCATCGGGGCCGCCGGCTCACCAGGCCGAGGGGTGCGACAGCGACCGGGCGGCGAGCAGGGCGGTGACGATCACCGTGGCCACGCTGAGCGCCAGCAGTTCCGCGGAGATGTCCATCATCGGGCTGAACATCACGATCTCGGTGGCCCCGGCTTCCATCAGCGCCAGCAGCATGGCGCCGAACGCCGACCCGGCCCGCAGCAGCAGACCGGTCCCGGCGGTCACCCCGGCCACCAGGCAGGTCGCCATCAGGATCGGCATCACCGGCGCCTCCGGCGAGAACTTCAGATGCAGCAGTTCCGCGGCGCCGAGCGAGCCCGCCACCACCAGCAGCACCCCGACCACACCGACCACTGCCGTCCGGAGCCGGCCGGCGCTCCACGACGTCGGGGTGGCCACCACCCGGTGCACGAAGCCGTAGGTCAGCTCCAGGATCGGATCGGCGATCGCCCCGGCGACCAGCCCCGCCACCGCGACGGCGACGAACGCCTCGGCGCCGAT
>JBDIAG010000720.1:0-2594 GCA_039812305.1 Actinomycetales bacterium
CCGGAGGCGTCCCGCGCCTCGATCAGGGCGGTGAGCCGGGGATCCAGCCGGTCGGTGCGCCACGACGGGCCGGGTCGGTGCGGCGGAACGAGGGGGCCGGACGTGATGGCAGGGGGGGAGGGGAACTCCACGGGCACCCGGCAAGGGTACCCTTACCTCCGATGTTTACCGGACGGACACCTACTGCCCATCTGCGGCACTTCGAACTCCGGGCAGGGGGACGCCGGCAATGTTGAACGCCAAACCGCTCGACACCGGATCCGACAAGCCCGGGTCTGCGAGCGTTGAGCCTGTGCAGGCGGAGATCTCAGGTCGCGGGACGCGGTCGACCTCGTCCCGCAGCCGGCGTACCCGCGTGCGGGTCGTCGGCCTGCTGGTGCTCGCCGGCGTTCTCGTCCTCTCGGTGGGCGCCTCCCTGGCGTTCGGCTCGGGCCCGGCCGGACCTTCGGACGTCCTGGCGATCGTGACCGGCCAGCGCACGCCGCAGGCCTGGATCGTGATCGGACACCGCGTGCCGCGCACCCTGCTCGGCCTGCTGGTCGGGGCCGCGCTGGCGGTCGCCGGCCTCACCATGCAGGCCCTCACCCGCAATCCGCTGGCCGATCCCGGGCTGCTCGGCGTCAACGCCGGGGCGGCCGCCGCGGTCGCCACCTGCATCGCCTTCTTCGGCATCACCGACGTGCGCGGCTACGTCTGGTTCGCCTTCGCCGGAGCCGGTGTGGTCGCGCTGCTGGTCTACCTGCTCGGCTCGCAGGGGCGGGCGGCGGCGACCCCGGAACGGCTCGTGCTGGCCGGCGCCGCGCTCTCGGCCGTGCTCACCGCCTACTCCAGTGCCCTGGTGCTGTCGAACACGAACGCCTTCGACGAGTTCCGCTTCTGGCAGGTGGGGGCGCTGGTCAATCGCGACATGAGCGTGGTCACGGTGGTGGCCGGCTGGATCGTCGCCGGCCTCGTCATCGCCCTGCTGCTCTCCTGGCCGATGAACGCCCTCGCGCTCGGCGAGGAGATCGGGCGCTCCCTGGGCATCCGGGTCGGTCAGGTCCGGGCGGCCGGCGCCGTCACCATCACCCTGCTCTGCGGCGCCGCGACGGCCGCCGCCGGGCCGATCGGCTTCCTCGGGCTGGCTGTGCCGCACGTCCTGCGCTTCCTGCTCGGGCCGGACCTGCGCTGGTTGATGCCCTACTCGATTCTCACCGGTTCGATCCTGCTGCTGCTCGCCGACGTCCTGGGCCGGCTCACCGCCGGCAACGGTGAGCTCGAGGTCGGCATCGTCACCGCCGTCCTGGGCGCACCGCTCTTCATCGCCCTGGTCTCCCGCCGCCGGATGGTGCGGCCATGACTCTGCTCACCTCGCCGCCCAGCGCGTCCAAGGGGCGTACCGTCCGCCACCGCGCGGTCACCGGACGCTGGATCGCCGTCAGCCTCGTCCTGCTGGCCGGGATCGCCGTGCTGATGGTGCTCTCGATCGCCGTCGGCACCGGCTATCCGATCCCGCCGACGGAGGTCGTGCGTTCGGTGTTCGGCGGCGGTGACGAGGACGCCCGCTGGGTGGTGTTCACACTGCGCATGCCGCGGACGATCGCCGCGGCCCTCGTCGGCGCCGCTCTCGGCGTCTCCGGCGGAATCCTGCAGGGGCTCTCCCGCAACGTGCTGGCCAGCCCGGACCTGATCGGCTTCTCGGCCGGTGCCGCCACCGGCGGCCTGATCCAGATCCTGGTGCTCGACGCCGGCCCGCTCGCCGTCGCGATCGGTGCCGTGCTGGGCGGTCTGGGGACGGCCGCGCTCGTCCTGCTGCTCAGCCGACGGGCTGGTTCCGGAGGGACCCGACTTGTCCTGATCGGTGTCGGCATGGGCGCCCTGCTCACCGCGGTGAACGGCTTCCTGCTCACCCGGGCCGACGCGGGGGAGGCCCTGAGCGCGGCGGTCTGGCTGACCGGCAGCCTCAACGTGCGGACCTGGGCCTACGTGGTGCCCGCCGCGATCGTGCTGGGTCTGACGGTGCCGTTCGTCGTCGCGCTCTCCCGCCCGCTGCGGATGCTGGAACTCGGCGACGACACCGCGATCGCGCTCGGCGTCAGTGTCCGCAGGGCGCGTCCGATGCTGGTGGCGCTCTCGGTGCTGCTGGTCGCGGTCGCCGTCGCGGTGGCCGTGGCCGTCGGCGTCGTCGCCCTGGCCGCGCCGCAGATCGCCCGCCGCCTGGCGCGCTCGCCGTCCATGGTGCTCGTGCCGGCCGGGCTGCTGGGAGCGCTGCTGCTGGTCGGCAGCGATGTCATCGCGATGCGGGTGATCGCGCCCGCCCAGCTCCCGGTGGGCATCGTCACCGCCGCCGTCGGCGGGCTATACCTGGTCTGGCTGCTGAGCGCACAGTGGAGGGCCGGACGTGGCTGAGCGCGATCCCACCGGCGGCCCCGGTCCAGATCACGAAAGATCGGTCCGGAGCACGACGATCGAAGACCCGAACATCGACGAAGGACGGCGAACAGTGATCACGATGGACGGCTCCGACGCCGTGCTGGCCGGGCACGGGCTGCGGCTCGGCTACGACGGCCGCGACATCGGCGCCGACGTGGACGTCGCGATCCCGGCCGGCGAGC
>JBDIAG010000721.1:0-2581 GCA_039812305.1 Actinomycetales bacterium
AGACCGGTGCCGACGGCGGTGCCGCCGATCGCCAGGTCGTGCAGGCCCTGCTCGGCGTGCCGCACCTCGGCCACGGCGTAGTCGAGCTGGGCCACCCAGGAGGAGATCTCCTGGCCGAGGGTGATCGGGGTCGCGTCCTGCAGGTGGGTGCGGCCCACCTTGACGATGTCCTTGAACTGAGTCGCCTTGCCGTCCAGGGTGTTCCGCAGCGTCTCGACGGCTCCGTAGAGCCGCTCGTTGAGCTCGACGGCGGTGGCGATGTGCATCGCGGTCGGGAAGGTGTCGTTGGAGGACTGGCCGCGGTTGACGTGGTCGTTCGGATGCACCGGCGACTTCGACCCCATCACCCCACCGGCCAGCTCGATCGCACGGTTGGAGATGACCTCGTTGGAGTTCATGTTCGACTGCGTGCCCGAGCCGGTCTGGAAGACCACCAGCGGGAAATTGTCGTCCAGCTTGCCGGCGATGACCTCGTCGGCGGCCGCGACGATGAGATCCGCGACCTCCGCCGGCAGCTCGCCGAGCTCCGCATTCGCCTGCGCCGCGCCCTTCTTCAGCACACCGAGAGCCTTGACGATCGGCCGGCCCATGACGAAGGTGTCGCGGCCGATCGGGAAGTTGTGGATGCTGCGCTCGGTCTGAGCGCCCCAATACTTGTCGGACGGGACCTCGATGGCCCCCATGGAGTCGGTCTCGGTGCGGGTGGCGTTCATGCCTCCACCCTATTCAGGCCGCGTTCCGGACGGCAGCCGGCGGTCAGCGCGCCCGCAGCTACCATCGGCGGGTGACCGTGCGACCCGCCACCGACCGCTGCCCCGGTGTGTTGCGGGCGTTCGCGGCGGCGGACGGAGCGTTGATCCGGCTGCGCCGGCCGGGGGGACGGCTGGCCACGTCGGTGCTGTCCGGCCTGGTCGCCGCGGCCCAGGAGTGGGGTACCCCCTTTCTGCATCTGACCTCGCGGGCCAACCTGCAGTTGCGCGGGCTGCCGGATCCGCTGCCGGCATCCTTCGTCGACGCGGTCGCCGGGCTCGGGTTGCTCCCCTCGCCGACGCACGAACGGGTGCGCAACATCGTCGCCTCGCCGTGGTCGGCGCACGCCGGCGAGATGCGTCGGCTGGTCGGTGAGGTGGACGAGCGGCTCTGCGCCTCCCCCGAGCTCGCCCGGCTGCCGGGACGGTTCCTCGTCGTCGTCGACGACGGCAGCCGCCACCTCCTCGAGCTCCCCTATGACCTCGGATACCTCCGGACGGCCCCGGGCGAAGGGGTGCTGCTCGCCGCGGGCGGGTGGAGCCGGCCGGTCTCCGCACCGGAGGCCGCCGCCGCCGTCATCCGGGTCGCGACGCACTTCGCCCGGTTGCGCGCCGCAGGGGACGACGCGGCCCGCCGGGCGTGGCAGGTCTCGGAACTGCCGCCCACCTGCGACCTGTTCGACGGCTTCCGGCGCACGGCCCCCGTCCCGGCTCCCCCGCCCGTCTCGGGCGAGCTGGACGGAGACCTGGTCGTGACGGTCCCGCTCGGCCGTCTGGACGCGGCCCAGGCGGAGGCGTTGAGCCGGGTCACCGACGAGGTCGTGCTCACCCCGTGGCGTCAGCTGGTGCTTCCCGGCGCGGCCGGGATCACGTCCCGGCGCCTCGCGTCGCGACGTCTGCGCGAGGCCGGCCTGATCTGCGAGGCCGGCACCGGGTGGGAGGGGCTCACCGCCTGCGTGGGCGCGCCCTACTGCCGGCGCACCACGCTGCGCACCGGCCTGCTGGCCGCCCAGATCGCCGGCCGACGTGCCGACCTCGCCGGGCACCCGACCCGGATCCACCTCAGTGGCTGCGAGCGCCATTGCGGCGCGCCGGCCCAGCAGCATCTCGACCTGACCGATCCGACCGACCTGCAGGAGGCTCTGATGACGCTGAACGGAACCGGGGTTGGCTGAAACCCGGAACGCCATCCCCCGCCGGCCCACCGCGCGCTACGACTACGTCCGGGACGGCGCGGAGATCTACCGCCGGTCCTTCGCGACGATCCGGGACGAGTCCCGGCTCGCGGGCTTCCCGGCCGACGTCGCCCGGGTCGCCGTCCGGGTGATCCACGCCTGCGGCGACGTGGACGTGGTGGACGACATCGCCTACCACCCCCGGGTCGCGAGCTCGGCGTTGCGGGCCCTGCGCGCCGGGGCGCCGATCCTCACCGACTCCGGGATGCTGGCCGCCGGGATCACCCGGCTCCGGCTCCCGTCGGACAACGACGTGGTGTGCACGTTGCGCGACGACCGGGTCCCGGCACTGGCCCGGGAGTGGGACACGACCCGGGCGGCGGCGGCGGTGTCGCTGTGGGAGCCCCGGCTGGCCGGGGCCGTGGTCGCGATCGGCAACGCTCCGACCGCCCTCTTCCATCTCCTCGAGCTGATCGCCGACGGCGGTCCCCGCCCGGCCGCGATCGTCGGGATGCCGGTCGGCTTCGTCGGGTCGGCGGAGTCCAAGACCGCCCTGGCCGAGCACGAGCTCCCCGACGGCGGCCAGGTGCCGTGGATCGTCGTCCACGGCCGGCGCGGCGGCTCCGCGATGGCCGCGGCCACGGTGAACGCGCTGGC
>JBDIAG010000722.1:0-2579 GCA_039812305.1 Actinomycetales bacterium
TGATGTGAGCCTGCGACAACAGCACTCGCCCTTGCGGACCACTCATGCGTAGAAACCACCCAGCGAAGAATCCCGAGGTGCGAGCGCAGGACTGACCTACGGAGGTCCCGGGCGCACACCTTCCTGTCCTGAACAGGCTAGGGACGAACAAAACCGCAGTTCCGGCGAATTACGCAGTCGGGACAGACACCATCCATATGGTGCAATTCCGCTAGCAACAGGGTGGCGGCGCGCACGCTACGTAGTGACGCCCGACGGTTCTGAGCTCAGCCGCTGATCGTCAGCTCAGTCTGGGATTGGGTGCCAGGGCCTTCGCCAGCGTGGTCAGCGCTGGGTCGATCTCGGCGGCCATCTGCTCGTAGGCGGCCAAGGGTAGGCCGATCGGGTCGGGCACGTCATCGCCGTCCTGGGGCGCCGGACGTTGGCCGCGGGCCAGCCGCAGCGCGCCAACCAGGGCGCGCAGTCGCTCGTGCGGCTCGGTGGGCAACGCTCTCGTGTCCACCAGGGGAAGGAGCCGCTCCACCTCCCGCAGCGTGTAGGCGGTGCGCAGACACGCCGGCGCGAGCTGGACGATGGCCGTCCGATGCTCGCGGGTCATGGCGAGCACGAGGTCGGCCTGGCGAGCGATGTCCTTCGTCAGCTGCCGTCCAGAGTGATCGTCTGCCGAGCCTCCGGCGCGGGCCAGAACGTCCGCAGCGAAGGGGTGAATCGGGCCGCCGACGACGGCGCGCACGCCGGCGCTGGATACCGAGTACCCGTCCGGCAGCAGGTCCGCGAGTCGCCAGTGGGCGTACGCGGAACGGCAGATGTTGCCGGTGCAGACGACGAGAATCGAGGCGGTCACGGGGCCAGCCTGACATGCCCGTCCGAGAGCGCGCGCTCGTCATCACTGTGCGCGAGGGGAGGATCGGTCGGGGACTACTCCTGATGAGCGATGCTGACGGCATCACGAATCGTGAGTGTGACGGCCGTCCCCCAGTTTCCAGACGACCCGCGAGATGGGAGGCTCGTGACGTACCGTCTTAAATATGCGCTTAGCTGTCCCTACCGCGGTCGTGCTGTGCGTGATCGGGGGAATCGCCGGCTGTTCGGCCGGTCGTGATGGCTCCCCGGTCGTCGCCGGGACCGTGGACTCCTCCGTCACCGCCAGTGATCCCGACGGCGCCCCCACGTCTGCGGACGGGTCGACCCCGACCGCATCGGGTCCGGGTGCCTCCGCTGGTGCGGCCGGCGGTGGCGCCGGCGGAACCTCGGCAACTGGACAGGCAGGCTCTGCTGGCAGCGGCGCAGGCGCAAACGGTGCCGGCGGCCAGGCCGGCTCGGGCGGCACGGGTGGTTCGTCCTCGACCAATGCGGGCGGCCAGGCCAGTGCCGAGGACACCCGCAAGGCGGACTGCGCGCTCACCGCGACCGAGCTCAAGCCCGTCCACGACACCCTCTCGGGCTTCGTCTCCAACCCGCCCACCGACCCCGACGTCGCCACCAGCAACCTCGATGCAGCCGCGAGTGCCGTGGGCAGCACGAAAGGCAAGGTCACCGACCCCGGCCTGAAGAAGGAACTGGGCAGCCTCCAAGGTGGACTGAGCGGCCTCAGCAGCCAGATCAGCGACGCCGCATCCAGCTGGATGGGCTTCACCAAGATCGGCGACATCAAGAAATCGGCGGAAGGTGTGAAGTCACAAGCCGCCTCGGTGACGGCGTACTGCCGCGCCTAAAACGGGTTAGGCCCAGAAGGTCCATCCCGTTTCAAGTGTGACGATCCGATAGGCCGAAGTCCCACTTCGGTCGCGCTGGCCATCTGCATGGACTGCGGTTATCCACAGGCCGTACGGGGTGCGTTTGGCGTCCTACAGTTGTAGACGTAGCGTTCGGGCGACCACACATTCGGAGACGTAGACGAGCACGGCGCCACACACGCGACCGGCAACCTGGCACGAGTACCTCGCCCTCGGAGAAGACAGCCGGGCCGAGTACATCGACGGGCAGATTGTCATGTCCCCGCTCCCCAGCCGATCGCACCAGCGTGTCTGTTTCAGACTCATGCAGCTGCTGCTCGAAGCCCTCCCGCCGACCCACGAGGTCATCTCGCACTGGGGTTGGAAGCCCAACGCCAACGAATTCGGGCCGGACGTCATGGTGGTCCCGTTGAATGACGACGAGGTCCGGTTCACCGGAATCCCTGCGCTGGCAGTAGAAGTGCTATTCAGCAACCGCTCAGACGACCTGATCTGGAAGTGCCACAGGTACGCTCAGGCCGGTCTTCCCCACTACTGGATTGTCGATCTGCGCGACCGTGTTCGTACTCGCGCACGAACTCAGCGATGGCGCTTACGTCCTGCGCACCCGCGTCACTCCGGACGAGCCTGCGTGGCTGAGCCTCGGCGCCAGCCGCGTCCGGATCGATCTTGATGAACTCCTCGGCCGGCCGGAGCGACGCTGACCCGCCGAGCGTCGTGAGCAGGACGTATCCGTTACCGGGTTCCAACCGTCACCCTTCCCACGACTCGAAGGCGTCTCCCTGGTTCCTTGACGCCCTTGACGATCCTTGACACGCTTGACGCATGGCCTTGAGCAAGCTC
>JBDIAG010000723.1:0-2576 GCA_039812305.1 Actinomycetales bacterium
CTGGCGGTGTGCGTCCTCGGCGACCTCGACGAACACCTGCGCCCGGGCGTCCTCGGGCAGCTCCTCGAGCAGGCGGGCGATGGCCGGGACCGCGGTGTCGTCGCCGGCGACCAGCAGCCAATCCGCGTCGTTCGGGAACGTGCGCGACAGGCTGGGGCCGTAGAGGTGGATGCGGTCGCCGACCTGGGCGCGGTAGGCCCAGGTGGTGCCGACGCCGATGCCGTGCTTGACGAAGTCCACGTCCAACTCGCCCGCCTCGGGGTCCCAGCGGCGGACCGTGTAGGTCCTCGTCAGGGGCCGCGGATTCTTCGGCATGCCGAGGCCCGTCTCCCGCTGCACCGGCAGCACCGGCTCGGCGTGATCCGGGTAGCGGAACACCAGGCTGATGTCGTCGTCGAAACCCGTCGAGACGAAGGCCGGCTGCGCGAAGCCGTCCGCCGAGGTGAACGCGCGCAGTTGCGCGCCTGCCAGGGTCACTCGCCGCATCCCCGGCGTCAGGTCCACCACTCGAACGACGTCGACCTCCCGCAGGGTGAGCGGATGCACGACGAGTCGGCGTGCGGTCTTCGGCATGCTGAGGGCGGCCCTTTCTCATCGTTCGGCTCCCGTCGATCGACGGAGAGTCGGGGCCACGCGCGCCGGGGCGGCGGAACTGAAGCCCGGGATAAGGTTAGGTAACCCTCACCTCTAACGGTGTGCGCAGACTGCCGTATTGTTTAGGGCCGTGGCGGTGTCGACCCTGTTCCCCGTCGACGCAGCCGACCCGCCGCCGATTCCGGCGGCGCGATCAGATTCGACCGGGCATCCCCGCCGTCCACTGCTGATCTGGGTCCGTACCGGCGCGGCGCACGTGCGCATCGACGGCGAGGAGGTACTCCACCTCGTCGCCGGGCAGGGCGCCTGGATTCCCGCGGACGGTTGGGACCACCGCGCGATCATCACCGAACCTGGCACCGTCGCCTTCCCGCTGTGGCTGCATCCCGGTGCCGGGGCGTTGTCGGAGCCGACGCGCTTCGACGTCCCCGACGGCTGGCGGGACTGGCTGATCCAGCACTACAACCTGCGGGTTACTCCGTTGAGTGGCCACAGAGACTTCCAGGACGCGATCACCGGCCTTCTTCGGCGTCCGTCGACACCCGTGCCGGGCGAGAACACCGGACTCGCATCTCCGCTCGCTCCGCCGGAGATGCCCAGAGCCGCCGGTGCGAGAGCGGTGGCTGAGGAGTTGATCCGCGACCCCGCGGTCGATCTCACTGTCGAGCAGTGGGCGACCAGGGCGCTCTCCAGTCCGCGGACTCTCCGCCGCGACTTCCTCGCCGGCACCGGACTCACCTTCGAGCAGTGGCGACTGCGCAACCGACTGATCGCGGCCGTGGAGTTCCTGGCCGCGGGATACGACGTCGACCAGGTGGCCTCGCGAGTGGGCTTCGCCAGCCGGAACGGCTTCACCAGAGCGTTCAAGCAGCATTTCGGACCGACGCCCCACGACTTCGGCAGGAAGCTCTCTGCCAGTTCCGTCCGGGTCGATCTGACGCCGCGCGCCACCCTGGCACGTCAGACCGACGACCTCGTGCGCATGGTGCGGGGAGACGGCTCCTTCGCCACCGCGCCCGAACTGCTGCCCGCCGCTCGCACACCCCCGCACGCCAACGACGTGCACGTCCTGAGCTGGATGTATCGCGGCAGCGGATACCTCGACATCGGCGAGAGCCGGTACGAGCGACAGCGCGGCGTCGCGACCTGGATCCCCGCAGGCTTGGAGCACATCACCGGTCTCCGCGAGAACTCCATCTCCCTGCCCCTCGGAAGCGCCAGCACCGGCGACCTTCAGCTCACCGAGCCGCTACAGGTGCAGTTCTCGCCTGCCTGGGACGACTACCTCATGTTCTGCTCCATCAGCGCCCGGTCCGGGCTGCATCCCGACGACTACGATCCGCGGCACATTCTCGATCTGTTCGTCGAACAGGTCGCAACTCAGCGGGCGCTATCGGTACCGATGCCCACGCATCCGCAGGCACGAGCAGCAGCGATGGACTACCTGCGGCGCATTGGTGAGGCTGGGGAGTCATCTGCCATCGACGTTCCTGCCGAAGTCCACCGGGCCTTCCGCGAACAGACCGGCACGACCTTCGCCCACTGGCGCTACGCGGCCCGCATGCGCATCGCCCGCGACCTGCTCGCCGGCGGTGCCAAGCCCAGCGCCGTCGCCCGCCGCGTCGGCTATGCCCACCTGCCGACGTTCAGCGCCGCCTTCTCCCGCTTCCACGGGCTTTCACCGCGCGAGTACCAGGAACGCGAGACCACAGAAGCCATTGCCTCGGCCTGGTCAGGGCGGACAGCTCGATCTCGGCGATGGTGAGCCAGGATCCATGCTTGGGGGTGTGGGCGGCCGTTGCGCGTCAACTGTCGTCGTCGGCGACACAGATGTCAGTCTCGCATTTGATCGGTGCCGGGGTGGTAGACGAACGCGGTGACGGTCGTGACAAGAAGAGCCGCGAGTACGCAGAGAAAGAGCGTGGGGTTGCCAAGGCGCTTGCGATGAGAGAACTGTGCCCAGAGTTCGGTGATGACGAACG
>JBDIAG010000724.1:0-2576 GCA_039812305.1 Actinomycetales bacterium
CGCCGGCCGAGGTCGTGCGGCTGGCCGTGCCCGGCCGGCACAACGCGCTCAACGCCGCGGCCGCCTACGTCGCGGCCGTCGCGCTCGGGGTGGCTCCGGCCGATGCCCGGGCCGGCCTCGAGGCGTTCCGGGGAGCCCGGCGCCGCTTCGAGTTCCGTGGGGAGGCGGCCGGCGTGCGGGTCTACGACGACTACGCGCACAACGCGGCCAAAGTGGCTGCTGCGGTGGCCACCGGCCGGCAGGCCGCCGGCGACGGCCGGCTGATCGTCGCCTTCCAACCCCACCTGTACTCCCGGACGAGGGACTTCGCCCCGCAGTTCGGGGCCGGTCTGGCCCCTGCGGACGAGATCGTCGTGCTGGACGTCTACGCCGCCCGGGAGGACCCGATGCCCGGCGTCAGCGGCGCGCTGGTGGCACAGGAGGTACCGGCGAACGCCCGGCCCGCGGGGGCCGGTCCGGTGCGGTACGTGCCCGAGCGCTCCGCGGTGGCGGAGATGCTGGTCGACCTGGCCAGGCCGGGCGATCTCGTCCTGACCATCGGCGCGGGCGACATCACCGCGATCGCCGGGGACGTGGTGAGCCTGCTCGGGGCGGGGGACGGCTGATGGCGAGACCGACCACGCCGCGACGGCGTCCGGCACGAGTCGACAAGCCCCGGGTGGAGCCGCCGCGCGCGGAAGAGCCCCGGGAGCCCGCACGGACACCGACACCGCGCCCGTCTGCTAGTCGGGTTGCCGGGAATCGGACTACTGGGAATCGGGCTGTTGGGGCTCGGACTGACAGGGCTCGCGCTGCTGAGAATCGGACTGACGGGACTCGGGCTGCTGGGAAGCAGTCGCCGGCACCCGGGAAGGCCGGAGTGAAGGGGACTGGGGCGAAGGATGCGCGCGCCCCCGGCCTCCGGGCCCAGGCCGCCGTCACGGGGGCGGCTTCCGGTTCGAGCTCGGGCTCGGGCGCGGCTTCGGGGTCGGGCACGGGCGCGGCTTCGGGCTCTGGCGCGGCTTCGGGCTCTGGCGCGGCTTCGGGCTCTGGCGCGGCGGGTACCCGGCGGACTGGTTCTGGGCTCGCCGGTTCTGGGTCTCCGGGTTCTGGGTCTTCGGGCTCTAGGTCGGGTTCCGGGCGCGGCACCCAGTACGGACGGGTGGTGTCGCTCAGCCGGGTCCGGAGCATGGCGACCGGGACCCGGTGGCGGCCCAGCCGCCGGACTGCCCTGATCGTCGGGATATCGCTGGTCGTGGCGATCCTCCTCGGCTACGTCTTCCTGTTCTCGCCGCTGCTGGCGGTTCGCAAGGTGCAACTGGTCGGCGGGGACCGGTTCGGTAGCGCCCAACTGCAGGCCATGGCCGGATCCGAGATGGGCGTGCCGCTCGCCCGGGTCGACCTGGCGTCGCTGCAACGTCGGGTGACCTCCGAGCCCGCGGTGAAATCGGCTCGGGTCGTGCGGGTCTGGCCGCACACCCTGGAAGTGCGGGTGACCGAGCGGATTCCGGTGGTCGCGGTGCCGGTGCTGGAGAAGGCTTCGGACTCGCCGGATCACGAATCGTCCGACTCGCAGTCGTCCGGCCAGCAGTCGTCGGGTCAGGGGTCCTCGGGTGGGGGATCGGCGGGCCAGGAGTCGACGGGCGACTCGGATTCCACCCGGAAGACCGGCGCCGTCGAACTGATGGCGGCCGACGGCGTGGTGATCGAGACGGTCACCGAGATGCCCGAGGGCCTGCCGGCGGTCACGACCGAGACGGTCGAGGCGGGCAAGGAGGCGGTCGAGTCCGCCGCCGAGGTGGTCAGCGCCCTGCCGGATCAGTTGCGTGCGGAAGTCACCGAGGTGTCCGCCACCTCCCGGGACAGCGTCATGCTGACGATGGAGGTGCCGCCGGTGGCCTCGGCGGAGAAGGAGGACGGGAAGTCCGGGCAGGGAGAATCCAGCGAGTCCGGCGGGTCAGAGTCCGAGGGCGCCGAGGAACCGGAGACCCGCACGGTCACCGTCGTCTGGGGCGCTGTGGAGGATTCGCCGCTCAAGGCCGAAGTGCTCGGCGTGCTGCTGCAGGCCGACGCCAAGGTGTACGACGTCTCCAGTCCGTCCACCCCGGTGACCCGCGACTCCGCCGCTCCCGTGCCCAGCAAGACCGCGGACCCGCCCTCCACCGAGAACTCCACCGGCAGCACACCGGACGACCAGAACGCCCCGCAGGACTGACCCCTCCGTCCAGCCGCTCGCCCGCCCGTTTCGTCCGTCGCGCTGTCTGGGGTGGCGGTTGCCGCACCCAGCCACTCGCCCGTGCGCTGCTTGGGAGGGGCGTCCCGGGGCGTCGGCCTCCCCGTCCATCCACTCGTCGGCCGAGCATCCACTTGTGAGCCCATTGGCCAGCGATCGCTGGTCAGTTGGTAGTGCAACTGGTCAGTGGGCGAATAGCCGGCTGGATGACGGCCGGCGGAGCGAGCGGGACGCCCGGCGCCCTCGCGACGGTTCCCACTTCTGACGGCTCGTCCGCCTGCTCGTCCTGCTCGTCCTGCGCAACGTGGGAGGCGGTCCGGGGATGGCCGGCCGCTCGTCCTTGCGCAACGTGGGAGGGTCGTCC
>JBDIAG010000725.1:0-2576 GCA_039812305.1 Actinomycetales bacterium
GGGACCCCGGCGGCGCAGGGCGAGGCACCGGCGGGCGGGGCGACGACCGCGCCGGGATGGGTGCCGGAGATCCCGGATCTGCCGCCCGGGCCGTCCGGCCCCGATCCGATCCTCGGGGCGGTCGACCCACCGGCGGCGGCGACCGACCACATCGTGGTGATGCGCGGAGACTCGCTGTGGGAGATAGCGGCTCGGCATCTCGGCGCGGAGGCCACCGCCGCGGAGATCGCCGCGGAGTGGCCCCGCTGGTACCGGGCCAACGCCGACGCGATCGGTCCCGACCCCGATCTGATCCTGCCGGGGCAGCACCTCGTTCCACCCACCTGAACGCCCCCGTCGGCCGGGCAGCGGCCGCGGAGACCACACCCACCGTTCGCGTCACGACGCGTCGACCGAGATGGAGTTCGGAGCATGAGCAGCGCAGCCGTCGAGATCGCCGACCCCGCAAGCAGACTGCGGATCCTGCCGGTGCCGGTCACCGACCCGCCGCCGATCGACCCGCGCCGGCGCCGGCGCCCGATCCGAGCCGTGGATCAGGGTGTCCTCGACCTGGCACCGGCCGCACTCGCACCGGTCCCCGAGCCCGACCCGGCTCCCGAACCGCGGCCGGCCGCCGATCTGCCCGACCCGACCCGGACGGTGGCGACCCTCGCACCGGCGGTGATGGAGGTGCTGGGCGGCCTTCGACCCGCCTCGCAACTCATCCGGTGGACGAGCCAGGACGTCCAGACCGCGCTCGCCCAGCGCGCCGCGCTCGCGGCCCGGATGGGACAGCAGGCCCGGCCCGGCCGCCCACCGGTGGTGCGGGCGGTACAGGTGTGCCGTCCGAGCGAGAAGATCGCCGAGGCGAGCGTCGTCGTCGTGGAGGCCGACCGGATCCGGGCGGTCGCGATTCGATTGGAGGCGGACAAGCGCCGGTGGCGCGCCACCGCCCTCGAGGTGGGCTGACCCTGTCAGGACCCCGTCAGCGACGCTTGTCGCGGCGGCGGCGGGCCTTGCTCACCGGCTTGGCCTTGGCCTGCTCGGCCTGGGCCGGCGCCTCCTCGGAGTGCACCTCGACCTCGCCGCCCTCGGTGGGGGCGGAGTAGGTCAGCGGAGTGCGCTGCTGGGGACGCTCGAGGCCCTTCGCCAGCAGCACCGGCGCCTGCTCGGGCTCTTCGGTGTCCGCCTGCTCGGCGGCGGGGGCCACCTGCACCTCGAGGTTGAACAGATAGGCGACCGACTCCTCCTTGATCGCCTCGAGCATCGCCTGGTAGAGCTGGTAGCCCTCGCGCTGGTACTCCACCAGGGGGTCGCGCTGGGCCATCGCCCGCAGCTGGATGCCCTCCTGCAGGTAGTCCATCTCGTAGAGATGCTCTCGCCACTTGCGGTCCAGCACCGACAGCACGACCCGCCGCTCGAGCTCGCGCATCGCCTCGGCGCCGATCCGCTTCTCCCGTTCGTCGTAGGCGGTCTGGGCGTCGCTGCGCAGTTCCTCCGACAGCCTCGCGGTCGTCACCTGGCCGGGGCCGCCGACCTCCTCGAGGATCTCCTCGGCGGTGATCGAGACCGGGTAGATCGGCTTGAGCGCGGTGAGCAGCTGCTGCAGATCCCAGTCCTCGCCGAAGCCCTCCGCGGTCGCCGCGGCGACGTAGCCGTTCACCACGTCGTCGACGAAGTGCCGGATCTGCTCGTGCAGGTCGGCGCCTTCGAGCACCTCGCGGCGCTCGCCGTAGATGACCTCGCGCTGCCGGTTGAGGACGTCGTCGTACTTGAGCACGTTCTTGCGGATCTCGAAGTTGCGCGCCTCGACCTGGCTCTGCGCGCTCTCGATCGAGCGGCCGACGATCCGTGAGGTCAACGGCACGTCGTCCGGGTGGCCGGCCCTCTGCATCAGCGAGGACGCCATCCCGGAGTTGAACAGGCGCATCAGATCGTCGCCGAGGGACAGGTAGAACTGCGACGCGCCGGGGTCACCCTGACGCCCGGAACGCCCGCGCAGCTGGTTGTCGATCCGTCGCGACTCGTGCCGTTCGGTACCCAGCACGTACAGGCCGCCCAGTTCGGTGACCTCGTCGTGCTCGGCCTTCACCGAGTCCTCCGCCGCCTTCAGCACCTCGGGCCAGAGCTTCTCGTACTCCTCGGCGTCCTCGGCCGGGTCCAGGCCGCGCTCGGCCATCTCCGCCACGGCGAGGAACTCGGCGTTGCCGCCGAGCATGATGTCCGTCCCGCGTCCGGCCATGTTGGTGGCCACCGTCACCGCACCCTTGCGGCCGGCCTCCGCCACAATCGACGCCTCCCGCTCGTGCTGCTTGGCGTTGAGCACCTCGTGCGACACGCCCGCCTCGGTCAGCTCCTGGGAGAGGTACTCGCTCTTCTCGACGCTGATCGTGCCGACCAGGATCGGCTGGCCGCTCGCGTGCCGTTCCACGATGTCCTCGACCACGGCGTCGAACTTGGCGACCTCGGTGCGGTAGACGTGGTCGGTCCGGTCCTGGCGGACCATCGGCTTGTTGGTCGGGATCGGCACGACGCCCACCTTGTAGGTGCTCTGGAACTCGGCCGCCTCGGTCATCGCCGTACCGGTCATGCCGGCG
>JBDIAG010000726.1:0-2570 GCA_039812305.1 Actinomycetales bacterium
CGATGTTCTCCAGCCCGACGGCCAGTCGCACCTGTCCCTGGGTGACGCCGGAGGCGATCCGTGCCGACTCGGAGAGCTGGGAGTGCGTGGTGGTGGCCGGGTGGATCACCAGCGACCGCACGTCGCCGATGTTGGCGACGTGGGAGTGCAGCTCGAGGCCCTCGACGAACTTGCGCCCGGCCTCGAGGCCGCCGTCGATCTCGAAGGTGAGCACGGCGCCGGCACCGGCGGGCAGGTACTTCTCGGCCAAGGCCTTGTACGGGCTGGACGCCAGACCGGCGTAGGCGACCGAGAGCACCTGCGGGTGCGCCTCCAGCCACTCCGCCACCTTCTGGGCGTTCTTGACGTGCCGCTCCATCCGCAGGCTCAGCGTCTCCACGCCCACCGAGATCAGGAAGGCGTTGAAGGGCGAGATCGCGGTGCCCAGGTCACGCAACAACTGCACCCGCGCCTTGAGGATGAACGACAGGTTCGCTCCCAGCGGGCTGTTCACGCCCAGATCACGGGCGTAGACCAGCCCGTGGTAGCTGTCGTCCGGTTCGTTGAAGCCGGGGAATCGCTCGGGATGGGCCGCGAAGTCGAAGCTGCCGCCGTCGACGATGACACCACCGATCGAGTTGCCGTGCCCGCCCAGGTACTTCGTGGCGGAGTGGACGACAACGTCCGCACCCCACTCCAGCGGACGAGCCAGGTACGGCGTCGCAATGGTGTTGTCCACCACCAGCGGAACTCCGACCTCGTGGCTGACCTGCGCCACGGTCTCGACGTCCAGGACATCCATCTTCGGGTTGGGAATCATCTCCGCGAAGAAGGCCTTGGTGTTCTCCCGCACCGCGGAGCGCCAGGCCTGCGGGTCGCCCGCATCCTCGACGAAGCTGACCTCGACGCCGAGCTTGGGGAGGCTGTAGCGGAAGAGGTTGTAGGTGCCGCCGTACAGGCTGGCGCTGGCCACGACATGGTCACCGGCGTGCGCGACGTTCAGCAGCGCCAGCGTCGAGGCGGACTGCCCCGAGGACACCAGCAACGCCCCGACGCCGCCCTCCAGGCTGGCGATCCGCTTCTCCACCACGTCGGTGGTCGGATTCATGATGCGCGTGTAGATGTTGCCGAACTCTTTGAGCGCGAACAGGTTCGCCGCGTGGTCGGTGTCATTGAAGACGAAGGACGTGGTCTGGTAGATCGGCAGCGCTCGGGCCCCGGTGGCGGGGTCGGGCACCTGGCCCGCGTGGATCTGGCGCGTCTCGAAGGACCAGGAGCTTGCATCACTCATTGAATTCTCCCCAAACTTCATGATCTGACTTCAGACCTGTTTCGCAGCCTACACGCGCCCGGACGGGCGGCATCAGGACGGGCCGGGCCCGGTGAAGCCGGCCCGATCCACCTGCTCCTCCGGCGTGGCACAGGGCACCCACGGCGGCGGCACGGCCGCGGTCAGCAGACCTTCCATCAGGTTCGCCAGACGATTCATCGGGTTGACGTCCAGGGCGCGTTCCACGAGCAGGTTGGCCACCACTCCGTTGCCGGCCCACCAGTGCACCTGGGCGAGCAACGCCAGGAGGAGGGCGGACCCGCCGCCGGTGGCCCGCACCAGATGCCCGAGCAATTCGACGGCTGCCTCGACCCGGTCCTGGTCGGGACGTTGCGCCGGTCCGCCGTCCGACGGTGGCAGAAAGCCGCGGACGTCGCCGGCGAGCGCCTCGAGACCGGCCCCCAGCGGCAAGCCCGGCGACACCGTGGCGGCGATCACGGCGTCCCGGAAGGCAGGCACGTTGACGGCCGCGAGCAGCAGAGCCATGTGTCGGTCCGACAGCGGACGCCGAGGCGTCCGCCCGCGGCCGGGCGGCGGCGGCTCGATCGTGGGATCCCCGAGCCAGCCCGCCCACACGTTGACCGCCTCGACCAGCCGCTCCTGCATCTGAGCCGGCTCGCCGATCTGCTCGGCATAGCGATGCAAGCGCGCCCGGACGGCCTCCGGATAGGGGCGCAGATCGTCCAGCAGACCTTCCCGCCGGGCTGCCGGAGCAAGCCCCGCGGCGACGAGCTGGGCGCTGACCACGCTGGACTGCAACTGGTCGGTGGACTGGCGCTCCTGCGGATCCTCCAGTGGCCAGTACGCTCCGCTGTCGACCTGCCAGCCGCTGCGCAGCCGCAGCCCGGCGTCGGCCAGGCCGAGGACGAACCCCTCCAGCCAGACCGGCGGCGCGCAGGAATAGACGACCATGAGCACCGTCGTCACCCCGGTCCGCGCCAGGGTCGTGGCGATGTGTCTTCCGGTCCCCGCCGGATCGTCGACCACGGCAGCCACGTCGAGGCGCGCGCTCGTGCCGAGACGTCCGCCGTCGACCGCGGTGACGACCACGGACTCCTGCGGGTGGTAGCCGAGCACGTACGGCAGAGCCGCCAGGAGCTCGCTCGGATCAGTGGCGCGGACGACGACGCGGGGGTGGGCTGGAGTGTGTGAATGCATGCGTGAATATCAGCATCACATGCCAGCAAACGCCCCTAGGAGGGCGCACCTGTGGACGAATCTCCGTGATGACGCCCTTCCTGTGGACGCTCACCCCCGGGCC
>JBDIAG010000727.1:0-2557 GCA_039812305.1 Actinomycetales bacterium
TAGCGGGCCACCATCGGCCCGCCGGCCGCGACGTAGACCAGCACGGGCTCGTCCGGCCGGTCGTAGATCGCCGCGTCCCGCGTCTGGTAGTACTCGCCGTCGAAGTCGACCCGGTCCTGCGTCCACAGCGCCCGCATCAGCCGGACGGACTCCCGCAGCCGGGCGAAGCGCTCCTTGAAGTCGGGCCACTCGGCTTCGGCCAGCGCTCCCACCGCGACCTCGTTCAGGGCTTCCCCGGTGCCGACTCCGAGCATCACCCGGCCGGGTGCCAGGCAGGCCAGGGTGGCGAACGACTGCGCGACGACCGCGGGGTTGTAGCGGAAGGTCGGCGTCAGGACGGACGTGCCCAGCAGCACTCGCTCGGTGCGCGCGGCCACGTAGGAGAGCCACACCAGCGAGTTCGGGGCATGACCGCCCTGGAGCCGCCACGGCTGGAAATGGTCGGAGATCGTCACCGAATCCAGGCCGAGCTCCTCGGCCAGCACCGCGTACCGGGCCAGACTGCGGGGGTCGAACTGCTCGGCCGAGGCCTTGTACCCGATCCGGACACTCATCGTTCCTCCTGCCAGCGACCGGCGATCCGGCCGGCACTCAGTCTTCCAGGGCTCCGGACCAGGCTACGACCGCCCACCGCGGGGCGGCGCGACGGAAATGCGGTGGCGGCCCCGTCGCCGATACGGCAGGCTGAGCCACGGAACGCCCGACCGACAACGTGCTGGAGGTTCCCGATGTCTGCTTCATCCACACCCGACGACCCACGGGCCGACGTCAAGGCCAAGATGCGCGAGGCGCTGGACAAGAAGCGGGAGGCACAGCATGCCAGCGCCGAGACCGTCCGCAACACCGGCGCCGTGCACGGCCCGGAGGTCACCGGCAACGCCTCGCAGAAGATGTTCCGCCGCAAGTCCGGCTGATCACAGCGGGACGGTCCACCACTGGACGTCAGCCCTCGCCGTGCTGACCCGGCAGGTCAGGGTCAGCCGGTGCGGCGTCTCGATGAAGATGACGTCGGCGGCGAAGGTGTCCTCGTCCAGCCATCCACCGGCGACCAGGCACTGCTGACGCAGCAGCGACCGGCGGCCGGGGACGTTGACGCGTCCCCAGGTGAACGGCCGCCAGTGCGGTTCGACGTCGAAGCTCACCCGTTCGCCGGTTCGCCAGTGCACGTCCACCGAGGTCACCCCACCGACGTCGACGCGCACGGTCTCCAGATCGACGTACGGGGCCGGTTCGGCCGTGAACGTCCACGTGCCGTCCGCCTGGGCCGTCGGCGTCTGCCCGCCGATCGGAGCGGGCACGTGTATGTCGGCACTCCAGGGCGCCGACGCCGGTCGCGATGCCGTAGGAGTCGCATCGGTGCCGGCCGGGGTGGACGGCGGGTCCGCCGCCGGCAGCAGGTGCTCCCACATCAGGTCGAGGACGAGTTGCATCCGTTCGGTCTGGGAGGTGGCCGCGATCACCAGATCGGCCCATGGCACCACCACCAGGAACTGGCCGAAGGCCCCGTCACCGCGGTAGCAGTCCGGCCGGCAGCGCCAGAACTGGAAGCCGTATCCCTGCTGCCAGTCGGGATCGTCCTTGCGCTCGCGGGTGTCGACGTGGGCGCTGGTCGCCTGCGACACCCATCCGGGCGGCAGCAGTTGACGGTCGCCCCAGCGGCCGTCCTGAAGGTGGAGCTGCCCCAGCGCGGCGGCGTCGCGAGTGCGCGCGTGCAGGCCGGAGAAGCCCTGGTCGAGCCCGCCGGTCTGCCGCCAGAAGATGTCGCCGATGCCCAGCGGCTCGAACAGCCGCGGTCTGAGATAGTCGCTCAGCTGGAGGCCGGAGTGGGCCTGGAGGATGGCGCTGAGCAGGTAGGTGCAGCCCTGGTTGTAGGTGAAGAGGGTGCCGGGCGGGGCGGCCAGCGGCTGCGCGAGCACCGTCGCGACCGGGTCGTCCGAGGCCATCATGGCCGTGATGGTGTCCTCGTCGTGACCACTGGCCATCGAGAGCAGGTGCCGCACCCGCACCTGGTCCATTCCCGCGCCGAGGCCGTAGGCGGCGCGCCCGTCGAGCAGTTCGGCGACGAGGTCGTCCAACCCGAAGCGGCCCTCGCCGATCGCCAGGCCGACGGCGGTGGCGGTGAAGGACTTCGACAAGGAGTAGAAGAGCTGGAGGCCGCCGGCCGTGTAGGGGTGCCAGTAACTCTCCGCACAGACCCGGCCGTGGCGGACGATCACGAGGCTGTGCAGGTCGATGCCGCGTTCGGTGGCTGCGTGGACGAAGCGGTCGATACCAGCAGGATCCACGCCCACGTCGGCGGGCGCCGCCGATCCGGGTCGAAAACTGTGGCTACTCGGTGTCATGCGGCCCAGTGTGCCTGTTCCAACCGGCGGATTCTGCGGCGGCGATGCTGCCGGGGACCGATCGGGCTGGCACAGTGGTGGGGGTGACGCCGGCTGTCGGCCGGCGGCCGTCGCAGTGACGAGACGGAGGATGGACGGTTCTGACAATCAAGTAAAGAAGATTCCGGTTATCGAGATAAAGAGGTTGCAGGTGGCAGCAGGAAGGCGAGGGATGT
>JBDIAG010000728.1:0-2554 GCA_039812305.1 Actinomycetales bacterium
CCGGTTTCATCGGCGTCACGCCGCGCCAGGTCACCGTGCCGACGTCGATCACCGCGGTGCCCGGGTTCACCTGGGACCAGTTCACCGGCTCGCTCAGCGCCATCGCGCACCTGCCGGTGCGGCTGGTGGACGTCGCCAAGGCCGCCTTCGGCACCCAGGAGCGTGACCCGAACGGGCCGATCGGCATCGTCGGCGTCGGCCGGCTGACCGGCGAGGCGGTCTCGCTGGACTCGATCGAGGTGCGCGACAAGGCATCCTTCGTCGTCGGCATGCTGGGCTCGCTCAACATGTTCCTGTTCGTGCTCAACCTGCTGCCGCTGCTGCCGCTGGACGGCGGCCATGTCGCGGGCGCGATCTGGGAGGGACTGCGGCGCCAGCTGGCCAAGCTCAGCCGGCGTCCCGACCCCGGCCCGGTGGACGTCAGCAAACTGCTGCCGGTGGTCTACGCCGTCTCCGTCGTCCTGATCGGGATGAGCGTGCTGCTGCTCTACGCCGACATCGTGCGTCCGATCACGCTGCGCGGGTAGGACACGAAACTCTCACCGGTCGTCCCCAACTTCACTCACCGCACGTGGACGATCGCCAGCCGTCACCCGGCCGGCGGGGCGATACTTGAGACATGGCTTCCGTTCCTGTCTCCCTCGGCATGCCTGCCACCCCTCCCCCCACGCTGGCACCGCGGCGCCCCACCAGGCAGATCAGGGTCGGCAAGGTCGGAGTCGGGTCCTCATCGCCCGTGAGCGTCCAGTCGATGTGCACGACCCCGACGGTGGACGTGAACTCGACGCTGCAGCAGATCGCCGAGCTGACCGCGGCCGGCTGCGACATCGTCCGAGTCGCCTGCCCCAGCCAGGACGACGCCGAGGCCCTCCCGGCGATCGCCCGCAAGTCCCAGATCCCGGTGATCGCGGACATCCACTTCCAGCCCAAGTACGTCTTCGCCGCGATCGACGCCGGATGCGCGGCCGTGCGGGTCAACCCGGGCAACATCAAGAAGTTCGACGACCAGGTCAAGGAGATCGCCCGCGCGGCCCGGGATGCCGGCACGTCGATCCGGATCGGGGTCAACGCCGGGTCGCTGGACAAGCGCCTGCTCGCCAAGTACGGCAAGGCGACCCCGGAGGCCCTGGTCGAGTCCGCGGTCTGGGAGGCCAGCCTCTTCGAGGAGCACGACTTCCACGACTTCAAGATCTCGGTCAAGCACAACGACCCGGTGATCATGGTCCGCGCCTACGAGCTGCTGGCCGAGCGCGGCGACTGGCCGTTGCACCTCGGCGTCACCGAGGCCGGGCCGGCCTTCCAGGGCACGATCAAGTCCGCGACCGCCTTCGGCGCCCTGCTCTCCCAGGGGATCGGGGACACGATCCGGGTCTCGCTGTCGGCCCCGCCGGTCGAGGAGGTCAAGGTCGGCATCTCGATCCTGCAGTCGCTGAACCTGCGGCCGCGCAAGCTGGAGATCGTCTCCTGTCCGTCCTGTGGGCGGGCCCAGGTGGACGTCTACACGCTCGCCGACCAGGTCACGGCCGGGCTCGAGGGCATGGAGGTGCCGCTCCGGGTCGCCGTCATGGGCTGCGTCGTCAACGGTCCGGGTGAGGCGCGCGAGGCGGATCTCGGTGTCGCCTCCGGCAACGGCAAGGGCCAGATCTTCGTCCGCGGGCAGGTGATCAAGACCGTTCCGGAGGCCCTGATCGTCGAGACCCTCATCGAAGAGGCCATGCGGATCGCCGAAGACATGGAGCCGGTCGACGGAGCCGAGCCGACCGTCAGCGTCAGCTGAGCGATCCGATGGATAACGTGGAGTAGTGAGCGCTGGCGGGCAGGTGGAGCGACTGTCGATACGGCTACTCGGTCGGCATCGCGCCCACGTGCGGGTCCTCAACGACTCCGATCGTGCGGAGTTGATCCAGTTGTGCCGCCGCGACCCGGTCAGCAACGTCTTCGTCCACGACCGGGCGCTGGCGCAGGCGCCGCTCAGTCAGGGCGGTCAGCTCTGGGGCTGGTTCGAGAGCGGGCGGATGCGTTCGGCCTGCTGGAGCGGCGCGAACTTCGTGCTGGTCGAGCCGATTCCCGAAGCTCTGGACGGGTTCGCCGCGCGCGCCCGGCACGCGGGCAACCGGTGCATGTCCATCTGTGGCCCCGCGGCCGAGGCGATGCGTTTCTGGCATCTCGTGCAACCGACCTGGCAGGCACCGCGCGAGGTCCGCGCCAACCAGCCCCTGATGGAGATCGACCACTCGAGTTCGATCGCTCCCGATCCACACGTCCGGCCGGCGACGATGGACGACCTGGACGTGCTGCTGCCGGCCTGTGTGGCGATGTTCACCGAGGAAGTCGGCTATTCGCCGGTCTCGGCCGGCGGCGGCTGGTCGTACCGGGCCCGGGTGGAGTACCTGATCCAGACCGGTCGGTCCTTCGTGCGCCTGGACGACTACGGCCGCGTGGTCTTCAAGGCCGAGCTGGGTGCGGTCAGCGACACCGTGGCTCAGGTTCAGGGTGTCTATGTCGACCCCGCCTACCGCGGCCGCGGGCTGGCGGCGCCGGGCATGGCCGCGGT
>JBDIAG010000729.1:0-2551 GCA_039812305.1 Actinomycetales bacterium
CGATCGCGGTCTTCGTCGCCGTCCGGGCCGTCCTGCTCGGCAAGGAGGTCCTGGGCGTCCTCGGCCAGCATGCCCCGGCCGGCCTCGACCCCACCGAGATCCTCGACGCCCTCCGGGAGGTACCCGGCGTGGCCGAGGTGCACGACCTTCACGTCTGGACGCTCACCTCGGGCATGAACGTGGCCACCGTGCACATGGTCACCCGTCCCGACACGGCGGACCGGGTGGTCGAGGTGCTGGACGCCGCCACCCGACTGCTGCGGGAGCGCTATGACCTCGATCACGCCACGATCCAGGTCGAAGTGGCTGGAGGTGTGTGCCAGGGCAGCTCCTGGTAGTACTGATCGGTAGAGGTGGAAGCCGGCAGCCCGCCGGGTTGTCGCGTTCACGAAACCGCAGGTAAGGGGTGACGCAACATGTCCACCGCGGAGACCACCAGCTCGACAGTGCGTGAACTGACCATCCGGGGCATCATCCTCGGTGGCCTGATCACGCTGGTGTTCACGGCAGCCAACGTCTATCTCGGCCTCCGGGTCGGGCTCACGTTCGCCACGGCGATCCCGGCCGCCGTCATCTCGATGAGCATTCTGCGGTACTTCGCGGACCACTCGGTCGTCGAGAACAACATCGTCCAGACGATCGCCTCGGCGGCGGGCACCCTGTCGGCGATCATCTTCGTGCTTCCCGGCCTGGTGATGATCGGCTGGTGGACCGGCTTTCCGTACTGGATCACCGTGGCGGTGTGCGCGGTCGGCGGCATCCTCGGCGTGATGTACTCGATCCCGCTGCGCCGCGCGCTGGTGACCGGGTCCGACCTGCCCTACCCGGAAGGTGTCGCCGCCGCCGAGGTGCTCAGGGTCGGCGACAGCACCCGCGGCGCGCAGGAGAACCGCACCGGCCTGCAGACCATCGTCACCGGCGGTCTGGTCGCGGCCGGCTTCACCTTCCTCACCTCGCTCAAAGTGGTCACCGGCTCGATCTCGCACGCGTTCCGGATCGGCTCCGGCGCCACGATGTTCGGCGCCAGCCTGTCCTTGGCCCTGATCGGGGTCGGGCATCTGGTCGGGCTCGCGGTGGGGCTGGCCATGCTCGTCGGCGTCCTCATCTCTTTCGGGGTGATGCTGCCGATCCGGACGGCTCCCTCGATCGGCAGCGGCCCGCTGCTCGACGTCGTGGAGGGGACGTTCTCGACCGAGGTGCGCTTCATCGGCGCCGGCGCGATCGCCGTCGCCGCGGTCTGGACCCTCCTGAAGATCCTGGGGCCGATCGTCCGCGGGATCAGGGCGGCGATGGTTTCCGCCCGCGAGCGGCGCGCCGGCAGCGTGGTGGCTCTCACCGAGCAGGACATCCCGTTCCCATGGGTGATCGGCGTGGTCATCGTGTCCATGCTGCCGATCGGCCTGCTGCTCTGGGACTTCGCCCACGGCACCGTCCTGCACGGCTCGTCCGCCGGCATCATCGCCGTGAGTCTCGTGTTCGTCCTGGTGATGGGCCTGGTGGTGGCCGCGGTCTGCGGCTACATGGCCGGTCTGATCGGTTCGTCCAACAGCCCGATCTCCGGGGTGGGGATCCTCATGGTGGTGATCGCGGCGCTGCTCCTGAAGGCCACCTTCGGTGCCACCGACGACTCGCAGGCGACCGCCCTGGTCGCCTACACGCTGTTCACCGCGGCGGTCGTCTTCGGCGTCGCGACGATCTCCAACGACAACCTGCAGGACCTCAAGACCGGCCAGCTCGTCGGGGCCACACCCTGGCGGCAGCAGGTGGCGCTGGTGATCGGAGTCCTGTTCGGCGCCGTGATCATCCCGCCCGTCCTGCAGCTGATGCACACCGCCTTCGGCTTCGCCGGAGCGCCGGGTGCGGGCCCGAACGCGCTCGCCGCCCCGCAGGCCGCCCTCATCTCCTCGCTCGCCCTGGGCGTGTTCGGCGGTTCGCTCAACTGGGGACTGATCGGACTCGGCGCCGCGATCGGCGTGGGCGTGATCGTCGTCGACGAGATCCTCACCCGGACGACGTCGACGTACCGCCTGCCTCCGCTGGCCGTCGGGATGGGGATGTACCTGCCGATGGGCCTCACCTTCCTGATCACCGTGGGCGCGGTGATCGGCCACTTCTACGAGGGCTGGGCGGAGCGCGGCGGTCGCAACGTGGAGTCGAAGAAGCGGCTCGGCGTCCTGCTCGCGACCGGCCTCATCGTCGGGGAGAGCCTGTACGGGGTCGTGTTCGCCGGCATCGTCGCGGCGACCAGCAACGACTCGCCGCTGGCGATCGTGGGCGACGGCTTCGCGGGCTGGGCCGAGGTTCTCGGCGTCATCGTGTTCGTGGCCCTGGTGGCCGGGCTGTATCAGCGCACGAAGGCGGTCGCCGGCCGCAGCCCCGAGTGAGTCGGGGGTCCGATTGAAACGCTTGATCTGCTGAGGTTCCCGATGAGTTGCGTCACAAACGGGGCCGGTGTGGCCTGATCGTGCGGCTGAACACCCGAAACGTGAAAGAGGTGCCCCGCCGACGCACTAAGCTCACAGGCCGTGACTTCGCACCACGTGGACGACCA
>JBDIAG010000730.1:0-2549 GCA_039812305.1 Actinomycetales bacterium
AACTGCCCCACCGATGCATCAAGCACGGCGTTTCGGCCTCCTATCGTGCACACGCCCTGGAACCACCCCGGCGAACTCGGCGCACCCGCTGCCCGGGTCGTCGGCCGGTGGCCGGGTCGTCGAGTGAGAGCCGGGTCGTCGAGGTAAGCGCCGGATCGTCGGGGCGAGGGCCGGATCGTCGGGCGAAGGCCGGGTCGTCGGGCGAAGGCCCACCTACCAGGGCCCGTAGAGCTTCTCGCTCGTGGCCGAGATCGCCGCGCAGACCTCCTCGACCGGGCGCTGGACAACCTCCGCGATCGCCCGGACGGTCAACGGCACCAGGTAGCCCGCGTTCGGCCGGCCCCGATAGGGCATCGGCGTGAGATACGGGGCGTCGGTCTCCACCAGCACCTGTTCCAGCGGCACCTCGGCCAGGGCGGCTCGCAGGGCCGCGCCGTTCTTGAAGGTCACCGGCCCGGCGAAGGAGAGGTACCAGCCCTGCGCCGCGCAGAACCTGGCCATCTCGGCGTCTCCGGAGAAGCAGTGGAAGACCGTGCGCTCCGGGGCTCCGGCATCGGCGAGCACCCGCAGCACGTCGGCGTGGGTGTCCCGGTCGTGGATCTGCATCGGCTTGCCGAGCCGCTTGGCGATCTCGATGTGCGCACGGAACGAGGACTCCTGCGCGGCGGCGGCCGCCGTGTCCCCGTGATCGGTCCGGAAGGCGTCCATGCCGGTCTCGCCCACCACCCGGACGCGAGGGTGCGCGGCCAGCCGCTCGATCTCGGCCAGGGCCTCGGCCAGGTCGCCGGCCGCGGCGTGCCCGGGCGCCTCGTTGGGATGGATCGCCACCCCGCCCACCAGCGCCGGGAAGCGATCGATCGCCGCGACCGTCCACCGGGCGGCGGTCAGGTCGCAGCCGATCGTGACGTGCCGGTCGACCCCCACCTGCCGGGCGGCGGCGAGCAGTCCGGAGATCGTCCGGTCGTCCGCCTCGTGATCGAGATGGGTGTGGTTGTCGACCACCGCGCAGCCCGGCGGCAGGGGTTCGGGTAGAGGCGGCCGGATGTGGGAGTCCTTGCGCTTCTGGCGTTCAGCCACTCAGACCTCGTCCCCGCGCATCCTGGCCAGTTCCTCCTCGACCACCGTCGGATCGAGCTTGGTGAAGATCGGCTTCGGGGCTGGCACGGCGGTTCCCGGCGCGACCGGCACCGACTCCCAGGCCGGCACCTGCGAGTAGTCGCCCATCAGCACCGGATAGGCCGGGCCGCCGTCGAGATCGTCCACCTCGACGACCTGCGGCATGGGAGCGAACACACCGGTGCGTCCGAACGCCTCGTGCACCTTCTGCGCCGAGTGCGGCAGGAACGGTGCAAGCAGCGTGTTGCAATCCGAGATCGCTTGTGCGGCAACGTGCAGCACCGACGCCATCCGCTCCGGGTCGGTCTTCTTCAGGGCCCAGGGAGCGGTGTCCGACAGGTACTTGTTGACCTCGCCGACGATCCGCATCGCCTCGGCGATCGCCTGCTTCTGCCGATGCTGCTCGAGCAGCTGGCCGACCGAGGAGAACCCGGCCCGCGTCGTCGCCAGCAACGCCTCGTCCTCGGCGGTCAGCTCACCGGCCGCCGGAATCTCCCCCAGGTTCTTGTGGATGAGACTTACTGTCCTGTTGACGAGATTGCCCCAGCCGGCGACCAGCTCGTCATTGGTCCGCCGGACGAACTCGGCCCAGGTGAAGTCGGTGTCCTGGTTCTCCGGCCCGGCCGCGCAGATGAAGTAGCGCAGCGCGTCCGGCTGGTATCGCGAGAGCATGTCGCGCACGTAGATGACCACCCCGCGCGAGGAGGAGAACTTGCCGCCCTCCATCGTCAGGAACTCGCTCGAGACCACCTCGGTCGGCAGGTTCAGCTCCCCGTACTCGCCGGGTTCGCCGCCCCGAGAACCCTTGCCCGCGTAGCCGAGAAGCTCGGCCGGCCAGATCTGGGAGTGGAAGGTGATGTTGTCCTTGCCCATGAAGTAGTAGGACAGCGCCTCGGTGTCGTTCCACCAGGCCCGCCAGGCCTCCGGGTCGCCGCTGCGCCGGGCCCACTCGATCGAGGCCGACAGGTATCCGACCACGGCGTCGAACCACACGTAGAGGCGCTTGTTCGGGTTGTCCGCCCAGCCTTCCAGAGGCACCTGGATGCCCCAGTCGATGTCGCGGGTCATCGCGCGCGGCCGGATGTCGTCCAGGAGATTGAGGCTGAACCGGATGACGTTCGGCCGCCACAGCCCTTCGGCCTCCTTGGCGTGCAGCCAGGCCGTCAGCGCCTCGGCGAGCGCGGGCAGGTCCAGGAAGTAGTGGGTCGTCTCGACGAACTCGGGAGTCTCGCCGTTGATCCGCGAGCGCGGGTCGATCAGCTCCTCGGGATCGAGCTGGTTGCCGCAGTTGTCGCACTGGTCGCCGCGAGCGGACTCGTAACCGCAGATCGGGCAGGTGCCCTCGATGTAGCGGTCGGGCAGCGTGCGCCCGGTGGACGGCGAGATCGCGCTCGGCGTCGTCTGCTCGATCATGTAGCCGTTGCGGTAGTTGC
>JBDIAG010000731.1:0-2547 GCA_039812305.1 Actinomycetales bacterium
GGATTCGAGATCGGCTGTTTCTAAATCACTGTCCATCATTTGTGCCATTTTTTGGTTGAGAGCCCCTCGATACTCATTCAACTTTTCACAATCAAAAGGGGTATGTAAACTATCAAGTTTCAATAATTCCATGACACATGGAGGAATAGTGCCTTGAAAATCGACTCGTTGGTCTTGAAAAGTCTCAAGAGGTTCCAAAGTAGCAACCACTTTTAAAGATGCGGGAGGAAAAGTACCAAAATTGGCACTCTTTGCCCGCTTTAGCGGCAACTCTCCTACTCTTAGCAAAGAATAGCCGATTTTCTGGAAAGTGTCCCCCTTAGAAATCATCGGTTCAACCATCGAATCATCAGTTGCTCTTGTACTGAGAAGTTTTGGATTTTTTTCTAGTAACAATAGACATATCTCAAGACGAGCCTGCATCAAAGCCAAATAGAAAATGGGTACAAAAGTAGGATAATTTGTCGGCGTCACCACATAGTCAATCAGCGCCCTTGCGACTTCTAAATGGCCGCCGTGCACAGCAAAACACAAGGCACTCAGCTGATTTTCTCTCTTGGCGAAAAAGTCGGAAGCCATCAGGGCTTTTACAATTTCTAACTTTCCTGTCGCGACCGCTAAATCTAAAGCTGTTAGGCCGTTGTCATTGAGAATCGGCAAAAGAGGGGTATTCATCAAGGTTCTTACAATCTTCAACTGGTTTTCTGTTGCCTGCGTGTCCCAGATCACAATCAGATGAAAAAATGCCATGCCCTGGGAACGCAGGTTACGTGCGCCATGAGAATTTGCCAGACATTCCACAGGACCGCATTCTCCGGTTGCTAATGCAATTTCCAGTGCATATTGCAAAGCGGTTTTATGGCTATTATCCTCCATATAGAAAAGAATAGTATTCTTCAGCACTTCTATAGCTTCTAGTTTCTGTTTCGCTACAGCCAAATGAAGGGCGGTTCTGCCATCGACCGTCGTCTTACTAAGAAGTTTCGTTTTTATAAGTTCTTCCACGGTTTGTTTCTCTCCTGTCATTGCAGCGACGTGAAGAGCCGTGAGGCCATTATCAGCGCACATTCCAAGAAGAGGTGTTTGGATAAGCAATTTTACAACCTCCAGGTGCCCGCGTGCTGCAGCGACATGAAGTATAGTTCCATGATATTTTCGATCCATTAAGGCCAGGTGAGGCTCAAAAGTTTCCCTAAACTCTTTTACGGCCTGAGCGTCATGAATAATTGAGTTTAGTATTCCTTCAAACTCAGCAACTTTACCTGATAAGATCACGGAATTGACGGCGTCTTTGCTGAAATATTCAGATTTTTCTTCTTTCTGTCTTTTGGATTGAGATTGTTCCAAGTCAGCTGGGAGTGGTCGTTTGGATAAGACTTGACTTTCCTTTGACACACATTCCGGGTCATTGCAGGGAGGTTGTCCATCTTCACAGGCCAAAACTGTCTTGATTGCTAAAAAAAATACGCAGGGAATAAGAGTTTTAAAAGAATTTATCATAACTACTTCCACATATTAGTTGATACTATTGAAGCACTCTTTATCAGAAACAGAAGATGGTGGCAAGTGCTAGATTTTTACACTGGTCCCCATTAACAAACTGCTCTATCTATACGAATATTATGGCACTTTTAAACGTTGTTTGAAATACAGAAAAGGACCTTAGGGCGTATCAACTATGGGTGGGCGTGTCGTTCTAACCTGCTGATGCAGTTATAGATGGAGTTTCGTGCTTTTCCGAATTGACTATTACCAAATTCTCCACACCCGGCCAGTTCCTGACCCGTGGCATTACCAAGAATGCCCAATGCAAAAACAAAATTTGAAAAAATAAAAAGGGAAGCCCCAAGGACTTCCCTTCTCGTTACCAAGCCTAGAGCTTAAGGAATTAAGCTATAGAAATAGGCGCGAGATACTCCGGTGGGGCCAGTTGTTCCCGCAGGAGCGCCAGTGACCATGTTACCTTGACTTGCGCTCAAGCTCCAACCAAAACGTTGGTTTGTGTCGGCAAAGCTAGGCGAAACCGTCTCTTGTAGGCTCCAGGTATTGTTGTCAAATGTTGTGTAAATATAGACAAGACCTGTACCCGAGCTATCAAAGGAATCACCAATCAATAGGGTGTTGCCATTCAAAGCGACAGCACCACCAAAACCTCGGTAGTTTGGTTGAGCAACATTGCCGTTTGAAATTGTTTGCAGCAAGGTAGTCGAGGACAGATTGTCTTGGAATACCTTAACTTGGGCCAAATTATTTCCAACAAAGAATCGGCCAGTGTCGGGGTCTATTTCCACAGATTCGCTGCTTGTTTGGTATCCCAAAAATTCTGCTGCCACCGTTCCGTCGACATCGTAATCAACTTGGAATACTCCCGTTCCACCTGGTCGATGCCATACTTTAATACGCCCAATATTCGTAAGGACGTTGTTGCTAAAGTACGGTGCAGCGGCAATGAGAGTGTCGCCACGGACCTTGACTGCACTACCGAGGGCAATGCCACTCGACCCTTGTGTATTGGTCACTTGATCCCATGTAGCTACGCCAAGGTAA
>JBDIAG010000732.1:0-2537 GCA_039812305.1 Actinomycetales bacterium
GGCCGGGTTCTGTCACCGAAAGCCCGGATACGGGTCCGGCGTGACAGAACCCGGCCGCTGGCCGTCCCCGGGAGCCGGTCGGGAGTTCACAGAGAGGGCTCGGGGGTGAGAGGTCCAATTCGCACAGCTGAAACATGAGCGGCGTCCAGCCGAAACACGGCCTGCCTACGTTGATGATTCGACAGCCGGAGCACCGTCACCCCCGGTGCCCCCAGGGCGCGAGCGGCGAACTCCCTCGCTGCCGCCCTCGGACCGGAACATCATGAAGGGCAGGCGAACGCATGAATGCTGTGGCGACGCGGCGAGTGGTGGTCGTCGGCGGGGGCATGGTGGCGCACCGTTTCGTCGAGGCCATGCTGGATCGCGACGGCGCCGGCGAATGGCACATCACCGTCCTCGCCGAGGAGCCCCGCGCGCCCTACGACCGGGTGGCGCTGACCAGCTACTTCACCGGCCGCGACCCCGAGGATCTCCAGCTCGGCGACCCGGCCCTCTGGCAGCACCCCTCGGTCGAGCTGATGCGCGGGCAGACCGTGGACCGGATCGACCGCGCGGCCCGGCGGGTGCACACCGAACGCGGCCTGGAGCTCGACTACGACGAACTTGTCATCGCCACCGGTTCCTATGCCTTCCTGCCGCCCGTGCCCGGCAACGACCTGCCCGGCGTCTTCGTCTACCGCACGATCGACGACGTTGCGGCACTGCGGATCTGGGTGGAGGAGCGAGCCCGTGAGCTCGGCCGCCAGGTTCGCGGAGCCGTGGTCGGCGGCGGCCTGCTCGGCCTCGAGGCGGCCGGCGCCCTGCAGGCCCTCGGCGCGCGCAGCACCGTCGTGGAGTTCGCGCCCCGGCTGATGCCGCTGCAGGTCGATCCCGGTGGTGGCGAGGCTCTGGCCCGCCTGATCCGGGCCCTCGGTGTCGACGTCCGCACCTCGACCGCGACCGCCAAGCTGGTGGCGAACCAAGCCGGGCGGGTCTTCCGGATGCAGCTGGCCGAGGGCGACCCGATCCCGGCCGACGTGGTCGTGTTCGCCACCGGGGTCCGTCCCCGGGACGAGCTCGCCCGGGCCGCGGGCCTCTCCGTCGGCGAACGGGGCGGGGTCATCGTCGGCGACGACTGCCGCAGTGTGGACGACGAGAACGTCTGGGCGATCGGCGAGGTCGCCAACATCGGCGGCCGGTGCCTGGGCCTGGTCGCCCCCGGGTACGCGATGGCCGAGATCGTCGCGGACCGGCTGCTCGGCGGCGGGGCCACCTTCCCCGGCGCCGACCTCTCCACCAAGCTCAAGCTGCTCGGCGTCGACGTCGCCTCGTTCGGCGACGCCTTCGCCACCACCCCCGGTGCGCTCGAGGTCGTCTACGCCGACCCGGTCGGCGGCCTGTACAAGAAGCTGGTGATGTCCGGCGATGCCAAGGTGCTGCTGGGCGGCATCCTGGTCGGCGACGCCACCGCCTACGCGGCCCTACGTCCCATGGTCGGGCGGGAGCTCGGCTGCGACCCGGCCGTCCACCTGATGCCCGAGGGGGCCTCCGAAGGTGCCCCCTCCGCGGAACTGCCCGACGAGGCGGCGGTGTGCTCCTGCAACAACGTCACGGCCGGCACCATCCGCTGCGCCGTCAGCGAGCGAGGATGCACGGATCTCGCCGGCGTCAAGGCCTGCACCAAGGCGGGCACCTCCTGCGGATCCTGCCTCCCGCTGGTGAAGAAGCTGGTCACCACCGAACTGGAGAAGTCCGGCGTCGAGGTCAGCAAGGCGATGTGCGAGCACTTCGACCTCTCCCGGGCCCAGCTCTACGACGTGGTGCGGGTGCAGCGGCTGACCAGCTTCGACGAGATCGTCGCCCGGCACGGCCGCGGCCGGGGCTGCGACATCTGCAAGCCGGTGATCGCCTCGATCCTGTCCACCACCGCGCCCGGGCACGTGCTCGACGGCGGCCGCGGCGCCCTGCAGGACACCAACGACCACGTGATGGCCAACCTCCAGAAGGACGGCACCTACTCGGTCGTGCCACGGGTGCCGGGCGGCGAGATCACTCCGGACGGTCTGATCGCCATCGGCGCCGTGGCCAAGGAGTTCGGTCTCTACACCAAGATCACCGGCGGCCAGCGGATCGACCTCTTCGGGGCCCGGATCGAGCAGCTCCCGCAGATCTGGAGCCGGCTGGTGGACGCGGGCTTCGAATCCGGGCACGCCTACGGCAAGGCATTGCGGACGGTGAAGTCCTGCGTCGGCTCCACCTGGTGCCGGTTCGGGGTGCAGGACTCGGTCGGCCTGGCGGTCATGCTCGAGCTGCGGTACCGAGGCCTGCGCTCGCCGCACAAGCTCAAGCTCGGGGTCTCCGGCTGTGCGCGCGAGTGCGCCGAGGCCCGCGGCAAGGACGTCGGCGTGATCGCGACCGAGAAGGGCTGGAACCTCTACGTCGGCGGCAACGGCGGCTTCACCCCGCGACACGCCCAGCTGCTGGCCGAGGATCTCGACACCGACACCCTGGTGCGGACGATCGACCGCTTCCTCATGTACTACGTGCGCACCGCCGAC
>JBDIAG010000733.1:0-2533 GCA_039812305.1 Actinomycetales bacterium
CGCGGTGACGGCGTCGAAGGCGACCGCCGCCGGGTCGGCGCCGGCCTTCTCCGAACGGATCGTCGGCACGCCCACGCGGTCGCCCCAGGTGGTCAGCTGGTCGGCCGCCGCGGCCCGGAAGGTGTCGGCGGCACCGAGGACGACGTCCTTGTCCTCGGCGACGAGCACCCGGGCGAGCTTGCCGACGGTCGTGGTCTTGCCGGTGCCGTTGACGCCCACGACGAGCACGACCGCCGGACGCAGGCCGGTGCGACCCACGGCCAGGGACCGGTCCATGCTCGGGTCGACCAGCGCGATCAATTCCTCGCGCAGCATCGACTTGACGTGTTCGGGGTCTCGGGTGCCGTCGATCGCCACCCGGGTGCGCAGTCTCTCCACCAGTTCCGAGGCCGGGCCGACGCCGAGGTCGGCCAGCAGCAGCGTGTCCTCGATCTCCTCCCAGGTCGCCTCGTCGATGCGGTCGCGCGACAGGAGGGCGAGCAACCCCTTGCCCAGGGTCGAGTTCGAGCGGGCCAGCCGGGCCCGCAGCCGCTGCATCCGGCCCTTGACCGGATCCGGACGCTCCAGCGTGGGGACGTCGACCGCCGGGACGTCCGGCTCGGGCCGGCTGACATCGCCTTCCCGCGGCCGCTCGAGGATGGCGGTGCCGGAGTCCCCGTCACCGCCGCCCCCGGCCAGAGTGCTGCCACCGCCCCGGCCGGACGGCACCGACGGCGCATCCTTGCCCGGACGCCGACGCAGCAGCGCGACCAGGCCGCCGCCCAGTACCAGGGCGACGACAACGACGAGGCCGATGATCAGCTCGATGGAAGCGGTCACAGTGCTCCACTCTCTCAGAATCGCGACGGGGGGCGCCAAACCGAGGCGCCCCGCGGGACGTGTACCGGGACCGATGATCCGGCCGATGAACCTGCGCTTGGTAGCGCGATCACGACACCGGACGCGGGGTCATGGGCAGGCCGCTACGAAGGGACCTGCTGTAGTCGGGAAGAGACCGGCCGGCGGAGACCTACCGTCGCGGGCGGCGTCAGCGCGCGTGCCGGGGGGCCGCCTGCGGCACCGTCCAGCCGATCGGCGAGCGCAGCCGGCCCTTGGGGGCCTCCGGACCGAACTTGACCGAGTCCGCACCGTCCCCACCCAGCCGAGCCATCGCGGCCGCACGCCGGCGGGCAGCGTCCATCGACTCCAGGCCGGTCTGACTGAAGACCGTCTTGCCCTCGCGCATCTGCGGGAGCGCGACGACTCCCATCACCGCAAGCGACAGGATGAACATCAGGATCATGGCGGTGAGCACGACGGACACGGCTTCAACGATGCCTCGTGCGCAGGTGGAAAGTCCACTTGTTCGCGGATGTTCTTGGCGGGCGGGCGTGTGATCTTGCACAACTGGGAGCGACACCGGCGGTCACCGAACGCGTCGGGCTCACCCGGGCGCATCAACCGACCGGTTCGCCGACCCGCTCCCCCATCCGCTGGCTGATCACCGTCGACACGCCGTCGCCACGCATCGTGACGCCGTAGAGGGCGTCGGCGCCCTCCATGGTGCGCTTCTGGTGGGTGATGACGATCAGCTGCGAATCGTCGCGGAGCTCGTTGAAGATGTCGATCAGCCGGCCGAGGTTCACGTCGTCGAGAGCCGCCTCGACCTCGTCCATCACATAGAACGGACTCGGGCGTGCCTTGAAGATGGAGACCAACAGGGCCACCGCGGTCAACGAGCGCTCACCACCCGACAACAGCGAGAGGCGCTTGACCTTCTTGCCCGCCGGTCGCGCCTCCACTTCGATGCCCGTGGTCAGCATGTTGTCGGGGTCGGTGAGCACGAGCCGGCCCTCGCCGCCGGGAAACAGCCGGGGAAACACCTCCAGGAACTTCTGGGCGGTGTCCGCGAAGGCTTCGGTGAAGACCTGCTCGACCCGCTCGTCGATCTCGGCGACGATGCCGAGCAGATCCGCTTTCGACCGCTTCAGATCGTCCAGCTGCTCGACCAGGAACTTGTGCCGCTCCTCCAGGGCCGCGAACTCCTCCAGCGCCAGCGGGTTCACCTTGCCCAGTGCCCTGAGCCCACGCTCCGCCTTGCGCAGCCGCTTCTCCTGTTCGGCCCGCACGTACGGGATCGGCTGCGGCGGTCGATCCGGTTCGGGGTCGCCGGGCGCGGGCGGAGTGGGCGGCACCAGCTGGTGCGGGCCGAACTCCTCCACCAGCACCTCCGATTCCAGGCCGAGTTCGGCCAGCGCCCGCTCGGTGAGCTGCTCGATCCGCAGTCGCTGCTGGGTGCGGGCCACCTCGTCGCGGTGGGCCTCGTCGGTGAGCTGCGCCTGCTCGGTGAGGAGGGCGTCCAGCCGTTCGCGCTCGGCAGCCAGCAGCGTCTCCCGCTCGGCCCGCTCCTGCTCGGCCTCGTCCCGCTCCTGCCCGGCGACGGCCACCACCCGATCCAGCACGTGCAGCAGGTGCTGCACCCCGGTGCCGACCGCCTCGGCCACAGCGGCCTGCTGCCGGCGGCGCCGGGCACGTTCCTCGGCCGCCGCCCTGG
>JBDIAG010000734.1:0-2529 GCA_039812305.1 Actinomycetales bacterium
GACAAGCTGAAGCTCAATGACGCCGCGCTCGTCTACGAGCCGGAGACCTCGGCCGCCCTCGGCTTCGGGTTCCGGGTCGGCTTCCTCGGGCTGTTGCACCTGGAGATCGTGCGGGAGCGGCTGGAGCGCGAGTTCGGCCTCGACCTCATCTCCACCGCGCCGTCGGTGATCTACGACGTCACCATGGAGGACGGCACCGAGATCGTCGTGACCAACCCGAGTGAGTTCCCGGCCGGCAAGGTCGCCCAGGTGCGCGAGCCGGTGGTGAAGGCGACGATCATCACGCCGTCGGACTACATCGGCGCGATCATGGAGTTGTGTCAGCAGCGCCGGGGCACGATGCAGGGCATGGACTATCTCTCCCCGGAGCGGGTCGAGATGCGGTACAGCCTGCCGCTGGCGGAGATCGTCTTCGACTTCTTCGACCAGCTGAAGTCGCGGACCCGCGGCTACGCGTCGCTGGACTACGAGCCGGCCGGCGATCAGGAGGCGGACCTCGTCAAGGTCGACATCCTGTTGCAGGGCGAGCAGGTGGACGCCTTCTCCGCGATCGTCCACAAGGACAAGGCGTATTCCTACGGGACGATGATGGCGGCGAAACTGCGGGAGCTGATTCCGCGGCAGCAGTTCGAGGTGCCGGTGCAGGCCGCGATCGGCTCCAGGGTGATCGCCCGCGAGACGATCCGGGCGATCCGCAAGGACGTGCTGGCCAAGTGCTACGGCGGAGACATCTCGCGGAAGCGGAAACTGCTGGAGAAGCAGAAGGAGGGTAAGAAGCGGATGAAGATGGTCGGCCGGGTCGAAGTACCGCAGGAGGCGTTCATCGCCGCACTCTCCACCGAGGACTCCGGGGAGAAGGCGAAGAAGTGAGCCTCGGCCGGGTTCTCGCCGTCTGCCGGGTGAGCCGGCTGCATCCCGACGCCGGGACGGTCGGCGTCACCGCGATCGACAAGCGCCCGGTCGAGGGGCCGGTCAAGGTGGGTCCGTACGGCCTGTACGCCGACGTCCAGGCCGACCGCGAGCACCATGGCGGGCACGAGCAGGCCGTCTACGCCTACGCCCAGGAGGTCGTCGACGACTGGGCGACCGAACTGGGTCGCGACCTGCCGCCGGGCGTCTTCGGCGAGAACCTGCGCACGCAGGGGGTCGACGTCGACGGCGCCGAGCTGGGCGAACACTGGCGGATCGGTTCCGCCCTGTTCGAGGTGTCCGCGCCGCGGGTGCCGTGCGCCACCTTCGCGCGGTGGATCGGCGAGCCGCGATGGGTCAAGAGGTTCACCGAGAAGGGGCTCACCGGTGCCTATCTGCGGGTGCTGAAGCCGGGCGCGTTGGCCGCCGGTGACGAGATCGACGTGGTCTCCCGTCCGGGCCATGGTGTGTCGGTCTCGCGGTGGTTCGCCGAGCAGCGCGCGGAGGACGCGCGGGCGCTCGCCGGGGCAGCCGATCGGGGGGAGTTCCAGATGGGGCCCTCGCTGGGCAAGTACGTCGAACGCGCCCTGAATCGCGGCTGAGCCAGCAATGCCTGCCTTGCCCGATGGCGAGCCGGCTCCCCCGGACGGCACGCTGCCCTCCGGTGTGGCAACCGGCGCCGCCGACCGCGCGTTCGGTGTGTACCTGCACGTCCCGTTCTGCGTCCGACGCTGTGGTTACTGCGACTTCAACACCTACACTCCCGGCGAGCTGGCCGGCCGGCCCGGCTCCACGGTGGACGCCTACCTCACCGCCGCCCACGCCGAGATCGATCTGGCCGCCGGAGTTCTCCAGCGGGCCGGGGTTCCGGCCCGGACGGTATCCACCGTCTTCGTCGGCGGTGGCACGCCCACGATGCTGGCGGCGTCCGATCTGGTCGGCCTGCTGGGCGCGGTCACCCGGTGGTGGGGGATGGCCGGTGACGCCGAAGTGACCACCGAGGCCAACCCGGATTCGGTGACGCCGGAGTCCCTGGCGACGCTCGCCGCCGGAGGCTTCACCCGGGTCTCGTTCGGCATGCAGTCGGCGGTGCCCTCGGTGCTCGCCACGCTGGAGCGCACCCACGATCCGCAGCGGATACCGCGGGTGGTGCGGTGGGCTCGCGAGGCGGGCCTGGAGGTGAGCCTCGATCTCATCTACGGCACTCCGGGCGAGACGCTGACCGACTGGCGGGCGAGCCTGGAGGCGGTCATCGAGGTGGAGCCGGATCACGTCTCGGCCTACGCGCTCACCGTCGAGCCCGGTACCGCGATGGCCGCCAAGGTGCGTCGGGGGCTGTTGCCCGGCCCGGACCCGGACGACCAGGCGGCGAAGTACGAGCTCGCCGACGAACTCCTGTCGGCCGCGGGGTACCAGTGGTACGAGGTCAGCAACTGGGCCCGGCCGGACGCCACCGGGCGTGCGGCGGCGTGCCGGCACAACCTCGGCTACTGGCGCGGCGACGACTGGTGGGGCATCGGCCCCGGCGCGCACTCGCACGTCGGTGGGGTGCGGTGGTGGAACGTGAAGCATCCGGCGCGGTACGCGGACCGGCTGAGGGCCGGGGTGTCACCCGCCGCG
>JBDIAG010000735.1:0-2520 GCA_039812305.1 Actinomycetales bacterium
GCCAGGACGCCGCGGCGGGCCAGCAGCTTGCAGGCTTGCTTGCCGGTCATCAGCTCGGGGTCGATGTCGATGCCGGCCCAGAGTCCGCGGACCCGCACGGCCTGCAGCCCCTTGCCGATCAGAGCCTCCAGTCCGGCGCGGAAGGTGGGCTCGAGCGTGCGGGCGTTGGCCTGGTACGAGCCCTCGGCCAGGAGCCGGACGACCGCCAACCCGACGGCCGCGGCCAGCGGGTTCCCGCCGAAGGTGGAGCCGTGGGTGCCGGGGGTGATGACGTTCATGACGGCGGCGTCCGCGGCGACCGCCGAGACCGGCACGATGCCGCCGCCGAGGGCCTTGCCGAGGGTGTAGATGTCGGCCTTCACCCCCTCGTAGTCGCAGGCCAGAGTGGCACCGACCCGGCCCAGCCCGGCCTGGATCTCGTCGGCGATGAGGAGGACGTTGTTCGCCCGGGTCAGTTCGCGCAGATCGGGCAGGAAGCCTTCCTTCGGGATCTGTACACCCTGCTCGCCCTGGATCGGCTCGGTCAGCACCGCCACCGTGTTGTCGGTGATCGCAGCCTGCACCGCGGCCAGGTCGCCGAAGGGAACCGAGACGAACCCGGGCGTGTAGGGGCCGTAGTCGTCCCGCGCGTCGGGGTCGTCGGAGAAGCTGATGATGGTCGTGGTCCGGCCGTGGAAGTTGCCGTCCATGACGATGATCTCGGCCTGCCCGGACGGCACGCCCTTGACCCGATAACCCCACTTGCGGGCCAGCTTGATCGCGGTCTCCACGGCTTCCGCGCCGGTGTTCATCGGCAGGATCATGTCCTTGCCCACCAGGGCTGCCAGCTCGCTGCAGAACGGACCCAGCTGGTCGTTGTGGAATGCCCGGCTGGTCAGGGTGGCCCGGTCCAGCTGGTCCTTCGCCGCCTGGACCAGGGCGGGGTGCCGATGCCCGAAGTTCAACGCCGAGTAGCCGGACAGGGCGTCCAGGTAGCGGTTTCCTTCCACGTCGGTCACCCAGACGCCGTCCGCCTGGGAGACCACGACGGGCAGCGGGCTGTAATTGTGGGCGGAGACCTTCTCCTCCAGGGCGATGAAGTCGGCGTTGGTGGTCAATGGCGCGGTCATGGCGTTCGTTCTCCTTCTGAAGAGGGGATGGGCTTGGTCAGGCGGGCAGTACGACGACGGGGATACGAGAGTGCCGGATGATCTTCGTCGCCGCCGAACCGAGGAAGACATGCGACATCGCACCACGCCGATTCGAGCCGATGAGGAGCAGGCTGCTGTCGTCCCAGGGGATCGAGTCGACCGCGGCCCGCCACCCGCGTCCGAGGCCCACGACCGTCTCCACGTCCGCCTCGATGACGCCGGACGCACGCAGACCGTCGAACAGCGCCTCCGCCTGCTCGCGGGCGGCCCGGGCGACGTCGTCCTCGGCGTGCAGGCCCACCTCCGGCGGGTACATCGTGTCGAGCCGGACGGCGAACATCACCAGCCGCAGGGGCACGTTCGCCTCGTGCGCAAGAGCCTTCGCCGAGGTGATCAGGGCGGCGTCCTCGTCGCGTCCCGCGACGGCGCAGGTGATGCTGGTGAAGCGGTCGCCGGGGCCGCGGTAGCCGCGCGGGGCGATGGCGATCGGCGTCTGCGCGGAGTGGACGAGGCGATCGCTCGTCGAGCCGAGCTCGACGTGACTGCGGCGGCCGTCCTCCGAGGAGCCGACGACGACGACCGAGGCGCGGGTCTCCTCCGCGACGGCCAGCAGCGCGGAGGCCGCGGATCTGTGGTCGACGCGCCGGTAGGCGGCGGGCGCCGCCGACCCGATCCTGTGCAGCGTCGCGGACGCCTCCGCGAGCGCGTTCTCGCCCTCTTGCGCCGCCCATTGGGCGTACTCGCCGTCCACCTGGCGGGCCATCGACGGGATGTTCCACCTCGGCGGGACGACGGTGACGATCAGCAGATCCTCCTGCCGCGCCGAGGCGATCGCCGCGGCGAGCTCGAGCACCCCGGGGGACCGGTGGCCGAGCGCATAGCCCGCGATGATGGTCACAGTCCGGCCTCCTCCACGGCCTGGGAGGCCGCGTCGTTGAGTTTGGCGTGCCGGCGGCCCCACAGGAAGTAGAACGCGAGCACCACGGCGAGCCACGCGAAGAACCAGGCGAAAGTCTTCCACTGCAGGCCGGAGAGGATGTAGAGGCAGGTCACGATCGACAGGACCGGGGTGACGGGGTAACCCGGAACCTTGAATCCGCGGGGCAGGTCGGGGTGCTTGACCCGCAGCACGATGACGCCCAGGGCCACGACGATGAACGCGACGAGAGTGCCGATGGAGACGAGGTCCCACAGGCTGGACAGCGGGACGAATCCGGCCAGGAGTGCGACCGCGGTCGCGACGACCATGGTGTTGAAGGTCGGCGTCTGAGTCCGCTTGCTGACCCGGGCGAACGCACTCGGAAGCAGTCCGTCGCGACCGATCGCGAACAGGATGCGCGTCTGGCCGTACAACGTCACGAGGGTCACCGAGAAGATCGAGATGACCGCG
>JBDIAG010000736.1:0-2515 GCA_039812305.1 Actinomycetales bacterium
CCTGATCAACTACCTCTGGCTGCAAGGTCACCTGCCGACAATTGCCTACGTCGAACACCGCGTCAGTGCCCGATACACCCTCGACGAGGCAGTCGAGCTGTACGCCGGCCGATTCGGGTTCCGGCTGCCGAAGCTGAACCGAGATCTGCGGCGCGTCCTCTCCGCAGCCGCCGCCGAGGGTGACGTCCACACCGAGCACACCCAGATCACCGCCGTGATCAGCTGGCAGGTCTGAAACAGCGTGGACGGCAACGACACGCAGTCTCTCGTTGCTGGCGGCCCTCCATCACTCCGGAGGAGGTCGTGTCGCGCGGGCGCGCATGTGGGCGCGTTCCCCCTGCGGACCGAGGAGGGTCAGGATCTCGGTGGTGGTAGGCCCGGGATTGACGAAGGTGTGCGGGATCCGGGTGTCGAACTCGGCGGCTTCACCGGGCGTGAGGATGATGTCGTTCTCGCCGAGCAGGAGCCGGAGGCGGCCGTCCAGGACGTACAACCAGTCGTAGCCCTCGTGGCTGCGCTGTTGCGGCTCGCCGGGTGGCGCACCGACCGGGATGATCAGCTTGAACGCCCGGATCCCGCCGGCATGAAGAGAGAGTGGCAACCAGATCATGCCGTTGCGAGTTCGCGGCGTGGGGTGGATCCGTGGGTCCCCGGCCACCGGAGCGCCCACCAACTCGTTGAGCGTCACCCGATAGAAGGCCGCCAGATGCAGCATGATGTCCAGACTCGGCCGCCGCACCCCCGCCTCGACCCGGGACAGCGTGCTCAACGTGATGCCCGTCCGCTCCGACACCTGAGCCAGCGTCATCCCCCGGGACCGGCGCAGGGCGCGGATGCGTTCCCCGGTTCCGTCCAGCACCGCGGGAATGTCGACGGTCTCGTAGGGTTGCCCGCTCACGACTGCGATTTTGCCAGAGCCGCAAAAGGACTGGCTTCTGGCATCCGCCCGGCGCATCGTGGTGTGGAACCGACAGTCAATACAACTAAGGAACCCGCGATGAACGCTCCGGCACGGATGGACGGGCCCTGGTGGAACGCCATGGAAGCAGAGAACTGCGAGCGGCAGCTTCGGCACCGGAGGTACCGGATCGAATTCGGGCGCGACTCCGAGCTCCCGGCCCACGCGGCGGAAGGCGACGTCGCGGAGGCGACGGAGGGAGATCAGCAGCGAATCAGTCGGATAGTCGTTCGGTGATCGCCGCGACCGTCGTGTAGTCGATCACGAGCGTCCCGCCGTCCGCGTCGATCACGTCTCCCATTGCTCGGAGCAGCACGTCGAGCTTGTCCTTCGGAAGCCGGTTGATGCCGCCAGCGGTCGAGGCCTGCTCGAGCCAGGCCCCGCGCCCGATCGTCGACTGCCACTCGACGGTCAGCCGCTCCACCGCGCCGAACGCGCCGGTCGCACCCAGACCGGCCGCCGCGTTCTCGATGATCGACCCGTAGGGGTCCGCGTAGGGCGCCGCGGACCACGGGTTGAAGGGGAGGCCCGTGTCGAGGGACGCAAAGACCTTCGCAAACTCGGCAGCGACCCGCGGCGACGGAATTGCCGCATTCCAGAAGAGCGCGAGCCGGCCGCCGACGTGCAGGACGTCCGCCGCCTTCGCTGCGCCGGCGGCCGGGTCCACCCAGTGCCAGGTCTGCCCGGCGATCACGCCGTCGAAAGTCCGCCCTGCCGCGTCCCACTCCTCGAATCGCCCGGTCTCGACCACGAATCCCTTGGCCCGCGCGAGCGCCGCCATCCTCGAATCGGGCTCGACGCCGAGCACTGCGAATCCGCGGTCTCGGAACGGCTCCGCCGAGATGCCGGTGCCGATCCCGACATCGAGGATCGCGCGCCCGGCCAGCCGCTCGGCGACGGCGTCGACAAGCGCAGCCGGGTATCGAGGTCGTGCACGGTCGTACTTCTCGGCATCCGATCCGAATGACTCGGCGATCTCGGGGTGGCGGTGCGCCGCATCGCCGGCCGGTGGCGTCGGCGATTGTAGAGTGACCATGCGCCCACTCTAAGTGGGCGGTCGCCCATTATCAAGCAGAGGAAGCGGAATGCCGACCGGAGTGGCCCTACGTGACGCTCGCTCGCAGCTTCTCGCCGCCGGTGAGCGCGTTCTGCTTCGCGAGGGACCGGCGGGTCTCACCAGCCGCACCGTCACCGACGAGGCAGGAGTGGCCAAGGGCGTCCTGCACCGGCACTTCGCCGACTTCGACGACTTTCTCGCGACGCTCGTCCGGGAGCGGATCGCCGCGATCGAGGCCCTGAGCGTCGAGCTGAGCGATCGAGCCGGTCGCGGGACGATCGTCGGGAATCTCTCGACGGCGCTCACCCGGCTGTTCGACCCGCTCGGCCTGGCGCTCGTCCGGCTCGTGCTGTTCCGCGACGAACTCCGCACACGTCTCCGGGCCGGCACTCGCCACGGGATTCCGATGCTCGCCGAGGCGGTGGACGGCCTCGCGGACTATCTGGTCGCCGAACAGCGGGCCGGCCGGATCCTTGCCGGCGCCGCACCCGGCAGCGTGG
>JBDIAG010000737.1:0-2510 GCA_039812305.1 Actinomycetales bacterium
AGATGGTCCACGGCGGCACTCGGGCCGGATCGGCCTGGAACGGCCCGGGGTCGCGGGTGATGGACGACGCCCGCTGCACCTCACCCACGCCGCCCGCGGCCACGTACCGCTTGGCCACCTACCACGACTCGGCGAACCGGCGGTTGAAACCCACCTGCAGCACGAGATCGGTGCCGGCGACGGCGGCGGCCGCCCGGTCGGCGTCCGCGACGGTGGTGGCGAGCGGCTTCTCGGTGAAGATGTGCAGGCCCGATGCGGCGAAGTGCTCGATCAGATCGAGGTGCGTGGCGGCTGGGGTGGTGATCACGACGGCGTCGAGGCCCTCCACCTCTTCCAGCCGGCGGTAGTCGTCGAGGACGGTCGGGACGCCGAAGATCGCACCCAGTTCCCGCGCCCGTTCGACGGCGGGATCGACGAGTGCGACCAGTTCCAGCCCGGGAACCTCCCGGGCGAGAACCTCGGCGTGATGGGTCCCGATCCTCCCGGTGCCGAGCAACGCGACGCGCGACACGTGTCCTCCTCAACGTCGTCGTGGATGAGCGACCACAGTCAGCGGCCGCAACAAGGTGCGCGAGGCACGTGCTGGCCGGTGTTTCGAGTTACTAACTCGATTCAGATCTCGCCCACCACCTTAGAAAGGCGCGGCATGTCATGACAAGGGCATCGCGACGTGGGAGACGTCACACTGGACGTACCGACCCGGCATGGCGCCGCGAACGATGGTGGAAGATGCCGTCTGGGGCAGGGGGTGCCAGGCCCCGCTTCCCGATCCCACGGTTCGCATTACCCTGGGGTCGCCAGCCAGCCGGCGAATGCCCCACGAGGGCGCCCATCGCCAGAGAGGTCACCCGTGCCACCGTCCTCCAGGGTCACCATGGCCGATGTGGCGCGCGCGGCCGGGGTCTCCAAGACGCTGGTGTCGATCGTCTTCCGGGATGCCCCCGGCGCTTCGGAACAGACCCGGGCGCGAGTGCTCCAGGCCGCGGAACGGATCGGCTACGTGCGGGACGAGCGGGCCAGGATGCTGCGCTCCAACATGTCGACCGACCTCGGCGTCTGCTTCTCCACCCGCGACCCGATGCAGCACGACCTGCTGGACGGCCTCTACCGGGCGACCGCGAACACCCGGTACAACCTCATCCTCTCCGGGGCCTCCCAGACCCGCACCCAGGAGGAGGCGATCGCGTCGCTGGTCGCCTTCCGGTGCGGCGCACTGATCGCGCTGGGTCCCCAGCTGTCGGACGAACGACTGCTGGCCGTCGCCCAAGGCGTGCCGGTCGTCTGCGTGGCGCGGCCGGCGACCGCACCGGGACTGGATTCGGTGACCTCCGACGATCTGACCGGCATCCGGCAGGCGGTCGAGCACCTGGCGGGTCTCGGCCACCGGCGGATCGCGCTCCTCTACAGTCCGGGCGACAGCGGCTCGGCCGAGCGCGAAGCCGGCTTCCAGCAGGCGGTTCGGGCGCTGGGGGTCGAGGGCATCCTGCATCCCGCGGGCAGAACCAGCGCCGACGGAGCCCGGGCGATGGCCGAGATCCTCGCCTCACCCGGTCCCCGGCCCACCGCCGTCATCGGCTTCAACGACCGGTGCGCCAAGGGAGCCCTCGATCTGCTGCTGCGGCGCGGCATCGCGGTGCCGCAGGAGATGTCGGTGGTCGGCTACGACGACTCGGAGATCGCGCAGCTCGACCACGTCCGGCTGACGACCGTCCGCCAGGACACCGAGCGCATCGCTCGATTCGCCGCCGAACGCGCCATCCAACGATTGAGCGGCATCTATCTGGAGTCTCAGCCCGCCGCACTGTTCATCCCGACCGAGTTCGTGATCCGGGAGACGACCGGACCCCCGCCGCAAACGGACTGAACCGCCGCTCGTGCTGTGGCCCCACTCGACTCCCGCTGGGCGATCCGCGGCATCGTGCGGGGGTCGCCGACGGCAGCCGCACGCGCTCAGGACCTGCGGCCCCACGGCGGACGGCGGCGCCGTGCGGGGCCGCAGCCGCATGCGCTCAGGACCGTACGGCGACACCACCGGATCGCGGCGACAGGGCGGAGTGGACGACCCCCCGAAGTCGCCCACGCCGCACCTGCCTCCCCGCCCGGGGCCCGGCCACCGCCCGGACCGGGCCCACGAGCGTTTCCGCCGCGTCACCCCGATGACGCGGCGCCGGACCAAGTCGCACGCGAACCGCGCGACGAGCGTCCAGCCTGCGAGCGCCGACCGCCCTCGCCGGACATCCGGTGCTCACGACTCCCAGGACGACGCAGCGACCCGATTGATACGACGAGTTTTCCGGCGGTCTGGCTGGGATGGGGCCCGGCGGCGTCCGGAATAACATGCCGTGGGCCCCATGTCGGGAGGCATATGCCTCTTTGCCAAGGCCATCTGCCGCTTACCGGACCCGAATCGTCGCTGCGGCGTGGTCCCGCCGGCTTAGGCACTGTCAGAAGGGACGTATACCTCCCTCTTGGCAGTGTCTAAGTTGCTTGTGCTGGCCGGTGCTGGGTTA
>JBDIAG010000738.1:0-2508 GCA_039812305.1 Actinomycetales bacterium
GCAGACCGACATCCTGCTGCTCGACGAGCCGACCACGTATCTCGATCTGGCCCACCAGTTGGATGTGCTCGATCTCTGCCGGGAGCTGATCGACGACCATGGCAAGACCATCGTGGCGGTGCTGCACGACCTCAACCAGGCCTGTCGCTACGCCGACTGCATCATCGCCATGCGGGAGGGGCGGATCGTCGGCACCGGCTCGGCGGAGGCGGTCGTCACCGCCGACCTGGTACGCGAGGTCTTCGGGGTGGAATGCCAGGTGGTACCCGATCCGGTGACGGGCACGCCGATGGTCATTCCGGACTCGACGGCCCACCGGCGGAAGGCTCACCAGACGACATAGAGTGGGTCGATGGAGCTGGTGCAGCTGGACGCCGCGGTCGCCGACTGTCGGCGCTGCGCCCGGCTGGTGACCTGGCGCGAACAGGTCGCCCAGACCAGACGTCGGTCGTTCTCTGATGAGAAGTACTGGGGCAGAGCTGTTCCCGGTTTCGGCCCGGCCGATGCGCGGCTGCTCGTCCTGGGGTTGGCACCGGCTGCCCACGGGGGCAACCGCACCGGTCGGATGTTCACCGGCGACCGCAGCGGCGACTGGTTGTACGCGGCGCTGTACCGCGCCGGCTACGCCAGTCAGCCGACGAGCACCCATACCGGCGACGGGCTGGTGCTGACCGACTGCCGGGTGACCGCCCCCGTCCACTGCGCTCCGCCGGAGAACAAGCCGACGCCGGCGGAGCGGGACAACTGCGCGCCCTGGCTGGACGCCGAGGTCGCCGCGCTGACTCGGCTGCGGGTGATTCTCACGCTCGGCGCGTTCGCCTGGGATGCCGCACTGCGACTGGCGCGACGCTCCGGGTGGACGATTCCCCGGCCGCGTCCGCGATTCGGCCATGGGGCCGAGGCCGAGGTGGAACGTCCCGGAGCCGGGCCGATCGTGCTGCTCGGCTGCTACCACGTCAGCCAGCACAACACGTTCACCGGGCGGTTGACCGAGCCGATGCTGGACGCCGTCCTGCGTCGGGCCCGGGAGCTCGCCACGTCCGCTGAATCGGCGGCGTCCGGTCAGCCGGTGGCCGAGGGCTGCCGTGCCTGAGGCGACGCTCGACGTATCGCCCTCCGAACCGGCGCCGGCCTCGCCGCGGCGCCGACGGCGGTGGCCGTATGCGGTGATCGGCGCCGTGCTGGTCGTGGTGCTCGCGTATCTGGGTGTGGCCTGGTGGACCACCACCCGGCTGCCGGCCGGCAGCACCGTCTCCGGGGTGGCGGTCGGCGGGCTGGGCCGCGACGAGGCGGTCAGCACGCTCCGAACACGGCTGAACGAGCGTGCCTCGCAGCCGCTCTCGGTGAAGGTCGGCACGGCGTCGGCCGACGTCACTCCGGCCGATCTCGGTCTCAGCCTGGATTACCGGACGACCGTCGACCAGGCCCTGGGTTTCACCGTCGACCCCCGGATCGTGGCGCGCCGGCTCGGTCATGGGGAGGCTCTGCGACTGCCGGTGGCGGTCGACGACGCCACCTTGCGGGCCGGGCTGGCCGCGCTCGCGGTCTCGACCCAGGTCGAGCCGGTGGACGGGGACCTGGCGATCGAGAACGCGCAGATCGTCCGCACCGAGCCGATCGTCGGCACGAAGCTGGACCTCGGCGGGGCTGCCGCCGAGATCCGTCGGCGCTGGCCGGATCAGACCGCGCTGACGCTGCCCGTCCAGGAGACGCAGCCCGCCATCGATGCCGCCGATCTCGACACGGTCACCGAGGATTTCGCCGGTCCCGCCCTGGCCGGGCCGGTCACGTTCACGGTCGGCGACAAGCAGGTCGCGCTGCAACCGCCTCAGTTCTCCGCGGCCCTGCGGATCGAGCCGCGCGACGGCGGTCTGGCCCCAGTCGTGGACGGCGAGGCGCTCACCGGTGTGCTGCTGGCGCCGGAGAACGGGCTCGGGGTCACCGCGGAGGACGCACGGTTCGAGTTCCGGGACGGGGTTCCGGCGATCGTCCCGCATCGCAACGGGGTCAGCGTGGATCCGCAGGCCGCCGCAGACGCCTTCTCCACGGCGATCTCCGCGGCTGAGCGCCGGGCCGATCTCCCGGCGGTGGTGACGGAGCCGAAGGTCACCACCGCCGCCTTGGAAGGGGCGGGCGTGAAGGAGCCGGTCTCCGAGTTCGCCACGAGGATGACCGGCAGCGCGGGTCGCCGGAAGAACATCCAGATCGCGGTCGACACCGTGAGTGGGACGTATCTGGCTCCGGGAGAGACATTCTCGCTGAACGGTGTGCTCGGCCGGCGGACCGCGGAGAAGGGCTACAGCCAGGCCCCGGTCATCTCCGGGGGGCGGCTGACGATGGGCACCGGCGGTGGCGTCTCCCAGGTGGCGACCACGCTGTTCAACGGGATGTTCTTCGCCGGGCTGAAGGACGTGGAGCACAAGCCGCACTCGTTCTACATCGACCGCTACCCGGAGGGGCGGGAGGCGACGGTGAACTATCCGAACGTGGACCTGAAGTTCACCCACG
>JBDIAG010000739.1:0-2506 GCA_039812305.1 Actinomycetales bacterium
CTCTATGACCAGATGCCGGAGCCGAAGTACGTCATCTCGTTCGGTGCCTGCTCCAATTCCGGTGGGCCGTACTGGGATTCGTACTGCGTGACGAAGGGCGTCGACCAGATCATCCCGGTGGACGTCTACGTGCCCGGCTGCCCGCCGCGGCCGGAGGCCCTGCTGCACGGCATCGTCACCCTGCAGAACAAGATCGCCGAGGAGAACCTGCGCGACCGATACCGCCCCGCCGAACCGGATGGCGGGCCGCCGGCCCTGGTCGTGCCCGGCCGATGAGCGAGCCCACCGCGCCGGACGGGTCGGCCGTCCCCGCCGACGAGCCCACGCCCGCGGTCGCGGGCGATCCGCGCCTACCCTGGCCGGGTGAGACCCGGATCGAGGACGCGGCCGGCACGCCGTGCGTCACGGTGGAGGCCGGCCAGTGGCAGGCCAGCGTCCGACTGGCGAAAGAGGCCGGCTACGACTTTCTCGACTGGCTCTCCGCCGTCGACCAGCAGGACGCGGATCCGGCGGGGGTGGACGTCGTCGTGCACCTCGTCGCCCTGCCCGACGGCACAGCCGGGCTGCGTCGGCTGCTGGTGCGCACGCGGGTGGTGGCCGGAGCGAGCGGTGTCGGGCGCCTGCCCTCGCTGACCGGCCTGTTCGCCGGCGTGGCCTGGCACGAGCGCGAGACCTTCGAGATGTTCGGCGTCGAGTTCACCGGCTTCGACGACGGCAGCGGTGCGGGGTTGCGTCCGCTGTTGCTGCCGGAGGGGTTCGAGGGGCATCCGCTGCGCAAGTCCTTCCAGTTGGCCGCGCGGGCCGCCAAGCCGTGGCCGGGGGCCAAGGAACCCGGCGAGAGTGGCGAGGAGCACGCCGCCCCCTCGCGACGCAAGTCGCTGCCGCCGGGCGTTCCGGATCCGGCAACCTGGGGCCCGCGTGACCAGTGAGACTGCTGTGATCGACACCCGTCGGATGAGTCGACGCACTTTTGTAACCGATCACAGCAAAAGGTCGATGGGTCCGGTTGGCTAGGCTCGACCCGTGCCCGTCTGGTTTGAGCTGCCCTTGAGAGCCGTCGCCGTCCTGGCGGCGTTTCTCGTGCTGCCATTGGTGGTCGGTCAGCTCGAGCACAAGGTGATGGCGCACATGCAGGGGCGTCTCGGGCCGATGTACGCGGGGGCGTTCCACGGCTGGGCCCAGCTGGTCGCGGACGGGGTGAAATTCCTCCAGAAGGAGGCGGTGACGCCGAGAGCCGCCGATCGACAGGTGTTCGCGCTCGCACCCGGGGTGGCGTTGGTGCCGTACCTGGTGGCGATGGCGGCGATCCCGCTGACCCCGACGATCGTCGGCGCCCGGCTGGATGCGGGACTGCTGTTCGTGCTGGCGGCCGCGGCCGTCGGGGTTCTCGGCACGCTGATGGGCGGCTGGGCCAGCGGCAACAAGTACTCGATGCTCGGCGGATTGCGCACTGCCGCGCAGCTGCTGAGCTACGAACTGCCGCTCGTGCTCGCGGTCACCTCGGTGGCGATGGCCGCCGGCAGCCTCGACCTGGTGGTGATCGCCGAACGCTGGCAGTGGTGGTGGCTGGTCTGGCAGGCCCCGGCTGCGTTGATCTTCCTGGTCGCGGCGGTGGCCGAGCTGCAGCGTCCGCCCTTCGATATGCCGATCGCGGACGCCGAGCTGGTGCTCGGCCCGTACACCGAGTACGGCGGACTGCGCTTCGCCTTCTTCCTGCTCGCCGAGTACGCCGGGATCGTGCTCTTCTCCGGGCTCTTCGCGGTGCTCTTCCTGGGCGGCTGGGCGGGGCCGTTCGCCTCCGCGCTCGGCTGGTTGTGGACGTTGGTCAAGGGGTTCGCGGTGGCCTTCGTGATCATCTGGATCCGGGTCGCGTGGCCGCGACTGCGCGAGGACCAGTTGCAGTCGCTGGCCTGGCTGGTTCTCGTCCCGGCCGCCTTCGCGCAACTCGCCCTGACCGCGGGTGTCATCTGGTGGCTCTCGTGAGCGGCCCGTTGGACGGACTGGCCCGCGGTCTGGCGGTGACCCTGCGCACGCTGACTCGCAGGACGGTCACCGCCGAGTACCCCGACCACGCACCGGAACTCCCGCCGCGCAGCCGGGGCGTCATCGCCCTGCTCGAGGAGAACTGCACTGTGTGCATGCTGTGCGCGCGGGAGTGCCCGGACTGGTGCATCTACATCGACTCGCACAAGGAGTCGGTGCAGGTCGAGGGTGCCGCCCGGGCCCGGCAGCGCAACGTGCTCGACCGGTTCGCGATCGACTTCTCGCTGTGCATGTACTGCGGGATCTGCGTCGAGGTCTGTCCGTTCGACGCGCTCTTCTGGAGCCCCCAGTTCGAGTACTCGGCGACGCAGATCGGCGAGCTCACCCACGAGCTGGACCAGCTGCGGGAGTGGATGTGGACGATTCCGCCGCCACCCGCGCTGGACCCGGGAGCGCCGCCACCCAAGGAGCTGGCACCGCCCACCCGGCCCGCGCGCGCCGGCGGCGGGGCTCGCGCCGCCGG
>JBDIAG010000740.1:0-2502 GCA_039812305.1 Actinomycetales bacterium
CACAGCCGCCTCGGCCAGACCGACCGGGTCCAACTCCGGATCCAGCCGTCCACGCAGGACGCCAGCGGCGTTCAACGAGGTCCGGCCATGCCGGACCAGGAACACGGTGTGCGGACCGGTTTGCAGCATCGATCTGCCCTCCTCGACGAGGACAGGGACCGTTGGCGGCCGTCGCGTTTTCGGCGGGCCCCTCCGCCATTGACCATGATCGTACCCGCATACCCCGAAGGTGACCCGGTCGACGGTCCGGGCGCGCCCACGTCGAACGCCGGTTGCGACGCAACGGCCCTCGCGACAGACTGGACGCAGCGCCCGACGGCGATGAGGCTCGCCGCAACCGTGGACGACGGTGTCCGCTGATGACCTCTACTCCCGTCGTGGGCACCCTCCGCGACGGAACGAGTGGAGGAGGCGGCCATGGCATCGACGGAGTTGTCGCCAACCACCAACAGTGCGCACAGTGCCGACAGTGCCCACCAGGACGGGGCCGACCGTTCCGATCGGGCCGACAGTTCCGACAGGTCCTACCAGGACCCGATTCAGCATGCCCTGGACGTGCTGTCCTCGATGGCATCGGCCGACGAGGTGGAGGAGATCGAGGCACTGCGGCTGCGGGCGCAGCTCCGCCGGCTCCGGGTGCTGATCGCGGGCGAGGCCAAGCGCGGGAAGAGCACCCTGGTCAATCAGCTGCTGGGACAGGATGTCCTGCCGACCGGGCGGGTGCCGGTCACCGCCATCGCCACCACCGTGCGGCGACACGCCGACCGGTCGACCGCCGATCACCCGGTCCGGGTGTCCTTTCTGGACGGCCGGGTCGCGCCGTTCGCGCTCGCCGCGCTGCCGGGCTTGGTGACCGAAGCGGGGAATCCACGCAATGCGAAGGGGATCAGAACCGTCGACATCGACCTCGGCCCAGGGCCACTCGACGACGTCGACGTCGAGCTGGTCGACACCCCCGGTACCGGCACGATCTTCTCGCACAACACCGCTGCGGCGCACACGGCATACCAGGGGCTGGATGCGGCGGTATTCGTGGTGACGGCCGATCCGCCCATGTCGGCATCGGAGCGAGATCTGTTGGCGCAGATCGCCGACCGGTCGGTGCACACGATTGTGTTCGTCAACAAGGCTGATCAGCTCGAGGCCGGCGAGCTGGTCGAGACGGTCGAGTTCACCCGCCAGGTGTGCGCAGCGGCCACCCGTGCGGCGATACCCATTTACGCCGGCGCCGCGCGATCGGGACCGGCCGATCCTGGATTCGCCGAGTTCGCCACCGACTTCCACGGCTACCTGGTCGACCGGGCAACAGCGGACGCCCGGATCGCGCTGGGCGCTCACCTGCGTCGGGTTGCCACCACCCTGCTCGATGCCGACCGCATCGGCCTGCGTGGGCTGGACCTGTTCGAGACCGATGCCGACGACCGGATCCGCACGTTCGGCGACGAGCTGGACGAGATCCTGCACCGCCATGCGGAACTGGACGATCGGGGTTGGGCCGCGGCACGCAGTCTGCGGCGCGCCCTCGACGCCTCCGCCGCGGCCTTGCGCGACGACCTCACCGTCCGGTGCATCAGCGCCGTCGACGCCGCGCTGGAAACCGTCGAAAACGCGCCGTCGGTCGACGATCTCGAGCGTCGCGGCCGTGCTGAGGCGGCCCGGGTGATTACCGGAGCCGTCGACTCCTGGCGCGCAGACCAGGCCGACCAGTTGGAGCGCGGGCTCGGTGAGTTGGCGGGTCGACTGGCGGCCGACTCCGCACATCAGCTGACCGCGCTGCGCGAGGCCGCGCGCAGCCTGCTGGACATCGAACTCCAGGCCAAGGGACCGACCCAACTGCTGACCGCGAGCCGTGGCTTCTGGTACATGTTCGACCGTCCAGCCTCGATCCAGCTTCCCTTCACGACGACGGTGCAACATTGGGCGCCCAACCGGGCCCGCCGGACTCGAACCCGGTTGCTGAACGAACTTCCCGGTCTCGTCGACCAACAGATCGGCCGCGCGCGCTCCGACCTGCAGCAGCGTCTGCAAGAAGGAGTGCGGAACCTGCTCGCCCAAGTGCACCGGGCGCACGAGCAGGTACTCGGCAGGATCCGAAGCGCGGTGGACGACGCGCAGGCAGCACACCGGACCGGGCTACCGGCCCTACGGGCTCGCCGCAGCGAACTGGACGCTCGCATCGGCCGACTCACCGAGCTGCTGGTCTCGCTGTCCTGAGCTGTCCTGACCGATACTGATCAGCCGGACCCGCTATAGCGTGTCTCCCGACTCCGTTGGTTGACACGCTTCCGTTAGCACCCGATGGCGGCCTCGCTGCGCTCGCCTCGACTAGGCACGGCATCGGTGAAGGTGCGCCAGTACAGGTCCTCGCCGAAGCTCGTCGGCAACGGCGGCGCTACCTGGAGCCGGAAGCTGCGCCGGCCGCCCTCTTCTCGATCCGCGCGCAGGAAGAGCGTCCGCTCGGTGTGCTCATGGGTGTATCGGCTGGCCAGGTCGAACATGTGG